>CBDUSX010000046.1:0-15116 GCA_965369935.1 uncultured bacterium | reverse complement strand
AGGAACACTTCCTCCGCTTCCGCGGCGGCGTCCCTGAATCCCTGGATGACCGCTTCCCGCGGAGCATCCGGACTGCCGGCCATTTCCTCGTTGACCTCGGCGATGATCTTTTCCAGTTCCTCGGCGAAGACGCCCCGTATCAGCTCCTCGCTGACCTGAGTCCCGTCGTCCAGTTCCGAGGCGTAGCGCAGCCACTGCCAGGTCTGGGTGCGGGAAATTTCCAGGGTCGCCAGGTCTTCCATCAGGTTGTCCCAGGCCACGCAGCCAAGGTCCTGCCGCCAGCCGTTCAGGTAGCCGATGCCGACCCGCACGTTGGTGCGCAGCCCGGCCATGGTCTTGGGCCCGCTGGGCCGGGGGATCATGTCCGGGTAGCGCTCCGCCTCGGAATACAACACGTCGAGCTGCTGCTCGTGCGTGAAGGCTTCCATGGCCGGTGCGATGAAGAACGGATGGGAGACCCAGCAGCCGTCGTGGCCGATGCCGGATTCCCACTGCTTGTCGGCCAGCACCTTGGCGGTCTGCTGCTCGCGCAATTCGGCGGTCTTGCCGGGCGTGAAGGCGGCCATGCCACCCATGGCGTAGGCCCCGCGCGAATGGCAGACGTGAACGCAACGCTTGGCGTAGTTTTCCATCCAGGGCTGCTGCATGGTGATACTGGCGCGGTCGGCCAGCACCCGTTGTGGATGGTTGCGGAAGGTTTTGATATCGCTGAAGATCTTGTCCCAGCGGCCCACGTTCAGCCCGGCGCAGTGCTCGCGGGCCTCGTAGAGAATTTCTTCCATCTGAAAGGCGGAGGGCAGGGTTTCGATCAGGAAGGTGGCCTTGATGGTGCCCGTGGGCATGCCCAGCTTTTCCTGCAGCGCCACAAACAGGTCGTTCCACCAGCGCGCTTCGGGAAAATGCTCGGTCTTGGGAATGTAATAGGCGGGGGTTTTACCCTTCTCCACCAGTGTGCGCGCCGTGTGCCAGAAGCTCAGCGCGGCGTCCAGCAATGCCGCGGAGACCGGCTGGCCATCCACCTTCAGGTTGGCCTCATCGAGATGCAGGCCGCGCGGGCGCACTATAATTACCGCCATGTCTTCCGGATCGAGGCGGTACACCTTCTCGGGCTTGCCGTTGGCCGCGGGCTCCACGTGGGTCAGGGTGCCTGCGGCGGCGCCGGCCAGGTTCACCATCCCGTTCATCAGGTTGTCCCAGGTAGGCTTCATGGCATCCTCGAAATCGAGCATGGCCGTGTCCGCCCGGACCCCGTCCGCGTTGCGGCTGAGCATGTTGATAACCATCTTGGCGGAATTCACCGGCCCGGTGATTTCCACCCGCCGCAAGCGCAGGTCCTCCGGGATGGCCCCCACCCGCCAATTTCCCGTCACCGCTTCCGAATTCCGGTCGGGATATTCGGGCAGGTTGCCCGCGTCAATATGGTCCTGCCACTCCGTGCGAGCCCGCAGAAGACCCTGGCGCCGGGGCTCGAACCGCCGGTGCAGTTCCCCTACCAACTCCAGTACCTCTGCGGTCAGCACCTGTTTGGTTTCCGCGCTCAGGGCGCGCGGATTGATTTCCACGCCCGCTGCATTTCCGGATTCACTGATGGAGGCTTCGGATTGATAAATCGGGGAACTCACGGTCACACTCCTTTCGTACTTTCGCTTACATTTCTGGATTTTCGCCGGGGCGCGGCCCTCTTCGACTTTTCTTTCTCTCCCCGCCCATGCAGTTTGTTAGGCCCTGATCCGACGGACGATTTTCCGTGCTGGAACCAGGTTGTTATGTTTATACAGGTTAGCGAATATTCTTGTCAAGCGAATTTTCGCTAACTGGCTAGATTCGCTAACAGCGAAATTTAGTTGACCCGATATCCGCGCGGTGCTAAATTTATCTCGCGCATGAGTCGGCCCGCGTGAAGCCGGGCAGCCTATCCCGCACCGAAGTGCCTCGGGCATTGGGGGGACATTCATGAAAAGCGACAACGTTCCCGTAATTTTCGGTCTGAAGCTGAAACAGTACCGGGAGGAAAAAGGCTATAATCCCAAAGCCTTCTCCGAAAAGGCGGGTCTGTCCGCCTCCTACCTCAATGAAATCGAAAAGGGCAAGAAATACCCCAAGTCGGAGAAAATCCTCCAGATCGCCGAAGCGCTGGAAATACCCTATGACCAGTTGGTATCCCTCAAGCTGGACCACGGCCTGGACCCCCTCGAATCCCTCCTCGACTCTCCGGTGATCCGGGAACTGCCCCTGCAACTGTTCGGCATTTCCCAACAGGACGTGCTCAAGCTCTTCACCAAGACCCCCACCAAGGCGCTGGCCCTGGTGCGCACGGTGAGCGAGATCACCCGCAGCTACAACATGCAGGTGGAGCATTTTTTCTATGCCATGCTGCGCAGCTACCAGGAGGCCCACGGCAACTATTTCGAGGACATCGAAGACGCGGCGGAAGCATTTCTGGGCAGCCATGGATGGGAAGCGCCCATGACCATCGGGAAGGATGATCTGGCCGGGGTGCTCGCGGGGGAATTCGACGTAACGACGGACGAGCAGGCCATGGACGCCTACCCGGAATTGCACGGCTTCCGCTCCATCTGGATCGAGGGCAAGCCCCACACCCTGCTCATCAACTCCCACCTCAGCGAGGACCAGAAAGTGTTCCAGATGGGGCGCGAGGTGGGCTACCGGCTGCTGGGGCTGAAGGAGCGGGGCATCACCTCCTCCCGGGCGGAGGTGACTTCCTTCGAGCAGGTGCTGAACGACTTCAAGGCCTCCTACTTCGCCGGCGCGATGATGATCGGACAGGGCTCGCTGGCCGCGGACCTGGAGGGCTTGTTCCGGCGGGAGCGCTGGGACGGCGAGGCCTTTCTGGCCATCAAGCAGCGCTACGGCGTAACGCCCGAGATGTTCATGTACCGCCTCACCCAGATCATTCCGCACCATTTCAACTTCGACAAATACTACTTCCTCCGCTTCAGCAATCCCGCCGGGGACGAGCGCTTCGACCTCACCAAGCAGTTCAACATGTCGCCGGTGCTGTTTCCCACGGGCATCGAGCAAACGGAGCACTACTGCCGGCGCTGGCTGGCGGTGGACATCCTGAACGAGCTCAACGAGCGGCAGAGGCAGGGCAGCCACACCTCACCCATCGTGGGCGCGCAGGTGTCGCGCTTCATTCACGGGGAGGGGGACTACTTCGTGGTCAGCCTGGCGCGGCCCCTGGCCCTCACGCCGGGCACCAACACCAGTGTGACCCTGGGCTTTCAGATCACCGAGGAATTCCAGAGCAAAGTCGGCTTCTGGAACGATCCACAGTTGGCTCACAAGCTGATCAACGAGACCTGCGAGCGCTGCGGCCTCACGGAGGAGGAGTGCGGCGAGCGCGTGGCGCCCCCGCGGCCGGAAAAACAGCGGGAATTCCAGGATCCCCGCAAGCCGGCGCTGGAGCGCCTGCTGGCGGAGTACCGCGGCCCCGGCCACCGGGCGTGAACCCCGGCTGCGCGGCCCTTAGCCGCCGATTCGATACATTTCGATTTTGGGTCTGCCCGCCGTGGCGCGCCACTCCCGCTCCTCCGAATAGCGGTCCGTGCGCGCGTTCCAGGTGGCGCGGATCAGTTGCAGCAGTTCCTCGTCGCTGGCCCCCTCGCGCATAACGTCGCGCAGCCTCGCGCCCTTATAGGCGAACAGGCAGGTCAGCAACTCGCCGTCGGTGGAAAGCCTGGCGCGGGAGCAATCCCCGCAGAAGGGCTGGGTGATGGAGGAGATCACCCCGATTTCGCCCGAGCCGTCCCGGTAGCGATGGCGGGTGGCCACCTCGCCCTTGTAATTGGCTCCGGCCGGCTCCAGCGGCATTTCTCCGTCAATGGTGTTCACGATCTGCTCCGCGGAGACCACCTCTTCGGGCCGCCAGCCGTTGCGGTTGCCCACGTCCATGAATTCGATGTAGCGCACGGTCACCCCGGTTCCCTTGAAGTGGCGGGCCAGGGACAGGATGGAATCCTCGTTTTGGCCGCGCTTGATGACCGCATTCACCTTCAAGGGGGTCAGGCCCGCGGCCAGCGCCGCGTCGAGCCCCTCCAGCACGCGCCCGACCCCATAGCCGCGCCCGTTGAGCGCGCCGAAGACCTGCTCGTCCAGGCTGTCCACGCTGACCGTGATCCGGTGCAGGCCGGCCCGCTTGAGCGCTTGCGCATGCTCGGCCAGAAACCAGCCGTTGGTGGTCAGGGTGAGGTCCTTCAGGCCGGGGATCGCGGCCAGTTGGGACACCAGTTCCGGCAGGTTCTTGCGCAGCAGGGGCTCGCCCCCGGTAAGCCGGATTTTCTCCACCCCAAGCTTCACGCAAATCGCCGCCAGCCGGGCGATTTCCTCGAAGCTCAGCACGTGGGCCTTCGGAGAAAACTCGTAGTCGTCCCCGTACACCTCGATGGGCATGCAATAGGGACAGCGGAAGTTGCACTTGTCTGTAACGGATATGCGCAAATCCTTAAGCGGCCGCTGAAATTGATCCAGTACCATTCCGACAAACCGGTGTGGGCCGCCTTTGCGGGCGGCGTTGCGAATGACGGGCCTCGACGGCGCCTGCGTGGCGCGCCGCGGCATGAAAATAATCCGGTGGGGGAGCGGGGAAAAACTGACGGGGGCCGCGGGGCATTCTTGGCGGCGCCGCCGATTTCACTCCTTTCCACCGGGAGGCTGCGGTGTTTCCGCCGCAACCCTAATCGTTCATCCCCCTTAGCCGAACCGGCAAACAGCGGCCACGGCCTTAGAAGGGTATGAATCGGAGCGAAGGCGCTTTGCGCGCGAACTGCTTCCTTTTCCCAAGGTTACGTCCCGCAAGAGCCGATGGCAAGCTCTTCGCCGACCCGCGGGATTCCGTCTCGATTCGGAGCGGTGACGCATTTAATGTTTGTCATAAATCTATCGTATTGATAGGAATATAGAAGTTTGTTCCCGGCTCTCAGGAAGAGAGCGACAGGTTCCATTGACCATGGATGGGCAATGCTGGGAAAAACGCTCAACCAGCGCTACCAGCTCGAACAACTCCTCAGCAAGACTGAGCTGGGCTCCCTTTTTCTTGCGACGGAATGCGCCAGCGGCGAAATGCTGGCGGTGCGCACTCTGCCGGGCGAGACCGCCCTGCGTGGAGAGGCCGGCCTGCGCTTTCTCAGGCTCGTGCAGCGGCTGGAGGGGGAAGAACACCCCAACGTGCTCAGCCCGCTGGAGACCGGATACGCTGACGGCATCGCCTACCAGGTCGTGCCCTACTATCCCGCCGTGACCCTGGAAGAAGCGTTGCGCGAGGCGTCCTTCAGCCTTGCGGAAGGCTTGAGCCTGCTTCGCCAGGCGGCCCGTGGCCTGGCCCACCTGCACGGGTTGGGGATCGTCCACGGGGGCTTGACCCCACGGAACCTGCTCATTTCCCGTGAAGAGAAAAGCCTGCAAGTGGTACTGGCGGATCCCTGCCTGTACCTGCTGGTCGGCGGCGAATTCCCTCCCGGAGGGCTGGAGGCCGCGCCCTTCCGCGCGCCGGAGGAAATCCCCGGTCTTGACACGGCTCCCGACGAGCGCACGGACCTGTATGCGCTGGGCATGATCGGCTATCTCGTTCTGGCCGGCCGCGCGCCGTTTACCGGCGTTTCCGTGCGGCAAATCATGCAGCGTCACCTGAGCGAGCCGCCGCCCGCCCCCAGGGAACTCAACCCCGAGTTGCCCCGCGGCCCCGCCGCCATACTGGAAAAGCTCACCGCCAAGGCGCCCGACGACCGGTATCAGTCCGCCGCCGGCCTGTTGGCCGACCTCGTCCAAACCGAACAGCCGGAGGCGAACCTGCCCGCCGGCCTCACGCAGCCGGAAGGGGCCGCCGCGGAGCAGCCTCGCGAATGGCAGGGGCCGCGCGCCCGCTTCACGCCCACCCCGTGGATAGGCCGGGAGCAGGCGCGGGAAGCCGCCATCGCCGCCCTGTCGCGCACAGCCTCCGGCAGGGGCGCCCTGCTGGCAATCTCGGGGGAGGAAGGCTGTGGCAAGGCCAGCCTGTTCCGGAGCCTGCTGCCCCACGCGGAGGCGGCCGAAGGGCTCGTGCTGCGCGCCGATCTGCCGGCCAGGAACTGGTGCGGACCCTATCATGCCCCCCTCGCCCTGCTGGAAAACCTGCGTACGCGCTGGCCCCTGCTGCCCCTCACCCGGCGCCGCTACCTGGCGCAACGCATTCAGCAAAATCTCGGGGGCCAGCTGGCCATCCTGACCGATCTGCAGCCCCTGCTCTCGCACCTGTTCCCCAGCCAGGCCACGGCGCCGCCCCTGCCCCGCTGGAAGCATCGCCAGCGCGTTCTGCACGTGCTGGGCGATCTGTTCGCCGCCCTGGCCGCGCCGCGTCATCCCCTGCTGATCTGGCTGGGAAACGCGGAATGCGCCGACCCCGACTCCCTGTCCTGGCTCAACCATCTGCTCAACCGGCTGCCCCTGACTCCCATCGTCGTGATGGCGGGCCTGACCCCCTCGCCGGGACAGGGGGAAAGTCCGCTGGAAAAATGGCTGGCGGAGGTTCAACCCCACCCGGCCCTGAACCGGCTCTCTCTCTTGCCGCTGGACGCGGGACAGATGGAGGCGTTGACCCTGCGCCGGCTGGGCCTGGACCCCCTGGACCCCGCCGCGGAGAGCGGGGGCCGGATCGCACTCAAGCTGTCGGGCTGGATTCACCGCCGCTGGGGGGGCAACCCCCTGACCCATGACCTCGTGCTGGGCACCCTGTTGTCCCGCAACCATCTCGTCCCCGCGCCCGGGCAGGATGGCGTGGGGGGCGGCAGATGGAACTGCGCGTGGGAGGAAGTGGAGTCCCTGGAACTGCCCCTTGGCCTGGAGGACCTGCTCGCGGCCAGGCTGGCGCCCCTGAGCGAAGAGTTGCGGCTGGTGCTGGAATGCGCCTCCGTGTTTCCCGAGGGATTCTCCCTGGAAGAGCTCTCCACGGTGATGGAGCAACTGCCGCCCGAAGCGCTGATGGAGCACGTGGAAACGGCCGTCGCGGAACACCTGCTGCGGCGCAGCGCAGGCCGCATCGCCTTCGCCCACCGCAAGTTCCGGAAGGTTTTCTACCTCGCCCTGGGGGAGGGCCGAAAGGAGCACCTGCACAGGCTGCGCGGGGCCATGATGGAAGCCGATCCGGACGGCCCGCCCCTGCTGCATCACAGCACGGTCGCACACCACTTCCGGCTGGCGGAAGACACGGCCCGCGCCACGCGCCATGAATTGAGCGCGGCGGACACCGCCCTGCGCCAGCAGGCCCTGTTCGGTGCCTGCGCGGGCTACGAGGCGCTCATGCCGAGCCTGGAAGAGGGCCCCAACCTGCCCGGGGTGCTGGTCTCCCTGGGCGCCGCCCAGACCCTGCTCGGACACCATACCAGGGCGCTGGAAACCCTCCACCAGGCCGCGGCCCTGCAACTCCCCGAACCCCTGCTGATGGAAACCCTGCGCCTGATGGCCCGGGCCGAGGCGGGGCGGGGAGAACCGGCGGCCGCCCTGGCCCGGCTGGAAGAGGGTCTGGCCATGCTGGACGAGTCCCTGCCGGTCAACCCGCTGGGCGCCGCCCTGGCCCGGCTGGCGGCTCGCGCCCGGCAACGATACGTGAGCTTGCGCGCGGCGGCGGGCGCCCCCGGCCCGGCGCCCCTGGAGGGCAGAAGGCGCGGCATCGCCACCTTGCTGGAGCAGGCGGCCCTCGTCCTGCGCACAACCGACGCCGAGCGCGCCGTGCTGGCGGACGAGAAGCTGCTGCAGCTTACCGCGACCCACCAGCCCTCGCCCATTGTGCTGCGGGCCATGATCCGGCTGGGAGAGGCCCAGGGCGACCCGGACGGTCCCTACTTCGCGGAAGCCGGGGCGCTGCTGGAACTCTACCCCTTCGCCCATGAAAAAGCCCTGCTGCTGGCTGCCCAGGGGCGCTGCCTGGCCAACCTGTTCGAATTCCGGCAGGCCGCCGACCTGCTCTACCTGGCCAGCGAGACCTGCACCGCCGAAGGCGATCCCCTGGGAGCCGCGCAGGCCCTGCGTACCCTGCTGGAACTGGGCAGGGTGCAAGGACCGTGCGGGGCGATGCTGGAAAACGCCCGCCGCCTGCGCGCCCTGGCCCGCATGCTGGAAACACCCTCCGAGACCGGGTGGGCCGAGGCTTTCCACGCCTACAGCTCTGCGCTGGCGGGCAAGATCACGCTGCCGGATGCGGCCGACGCCTTGCGGGGAGCAGCCGAAAAGGCCCTGGCCCAAGGCGACGCGGACGCATCCCGGTATTTTTATTTCCTCGCCGCCGATTTGCATCTCGCCACCGGGCAAATGGAGGACGCCGCGGCCTGCATCGCCGACCTGCCTCCGAAAGCGGAAAACGGCGGCGGCATTCACGGCGGCCTCGTCAATGCCGCGCGGGCGGAGTTGCACCTCCTGCAGGCCACCGCAGAGCAGGACAACCGCGAATGGCATATGCGGGAGGCGCAAGGTCTGGCCAACGGCATCCGCGCCATGGAGAAGGAATTTCCGCGGCTGGCCATCGAGCGCACCCTGCTGGAAGTGATGCGGCTGCTGCTGGAAGGGCACACGGACAGGGCCATCGAACTCGCTCAGTCGGGGGAGCGGCTGTTTGAGTCCTCCGGGGCCCGCATCGCCCTGGGACGGCTCCACCTGCGCCTGGCCGAAGGCCTGAAGGCGCAAGGCCATGAAGCGTGGCGGCACTGGGCGGGGAAGGCCCTTTCCGGCTACGAGGCCACCGGCGCCACCCCCTTCGCCGCGGCCGCGCGGCTGCTGCTGGAGCAGGACCGGCCAAAGGCTGCGGATGAGGCCGCCGAACCGGCCCAGGTTGCGGCCCTGGAAGAGCAGGACGGCAATTCTGCTGCGCCTGACCGGGCCTTGGCGCGCCCGTTTCCGGAAATGATGCTGGAACGCCTGGAGCAGGCCATTACCGGCACGGACGGCTGGGCGGCGGCCCTGAACCGCGCCCTGCTGCGCACCCTGATGGAGGCGGTCAATGCCGAATACGGTCTGCTCTACCTGCCCGACGGCCCGGAAAGCCTGACCGCCGCCGCCCAATGGCCCTCCTCCGCGGAGGAAATCGAAGTCAATCAGTGGCTGATTGACACCGTATGGCGGGAGGGACGGGGAGAGATGCTGCAAAAATTCCAGCTTCCCGCCGGAAAGGCCGCCGGCGCGGCCATGCGCGAAGCTCAGTCCGCCCTCTGTGTGCCCCTCGGCGGCGGCGGCGCGGTGCAGGGCCTCGCCTATCTGGGCAGCAGCGCCCAGCGTATGACCTTCGACGAGTCCGACTTGAGCAAGATCACGCCTCTGGCCGCCCAGGCCGGCATCGGCCTGGGACTGGGCCTGTCCCTCGAGCAGGGCATGCGGGACAACCGGGGGCTGCGGAGCGAAAACGAGGGCTGGCAGCACCTGGTCGCCTGGTCGGCCCAAGCCGCCGCGCAACGTGATCCGCAAGCCGTCCTTGCGGCGCTGCATGAGGAAATCGGCAAATCCCATGGCTTTTCCGGGATCATGCTCTACTGGAAAGATGAGCAGGCGGAGCGGCTCGTGCTGGATTCATGCATCCTGAATGAGGGGGAAGGGCCGGAACCGGCCGGCTATGGTTCCCTGCCGTGCGCGGACCTGGGCAGGCAGGGAGCGGAGGCATTGCGAACCGGGAGGCCCGCTTGGGTGGGGCCCCTCACCGACAGCCCCGCGGGAGACGGAAATCCCGCCTTGCTGGAAGCCCTGGGCGCGCAAGGGGGCCTGTGGGTACCCTTTCCCGGCGGGATGGAATTACCGGGTCTGCTGCTGCTTGTGTCCAATGAAGAAGCGCCCCCCCGCCACGCCGCCATTGCCTCGGCCCTGGCGCGGCCCCTTTCCCTGCTCGCCCCCGTGCTGCTCAAGGCGCGGCTGGCCGGCGAGGCTGCCGCGCAACGGGACGACGCCCTGGAAAGATGGCGCATTTCCGAATTGGCCAACCGGCGCCTCAACCGCTTCGTGCCGGAGCACCTGCGCCACGCGGCGGAGTCGCCCCGGCCGGCAGCCTCGGCCGGGGAGGAGCTGCGCGTGCCGGTGGTGTTCGGGCAACTGTACGACCTGGCCCGGCTCTCCCGGCTGGAAAAATCGGAGACCCTGGCCGAATTGCAGACTTACTACCGCAGGATAGATGAGGCCCTGACGATGCACCAGGGAACGCTGGAGCGCGTCATGGGCGACCGCTGGATCGCCAAGTATCCGGGCGGCACGGAAAGCGCCGTCTGGGGGGTGCTGACGCTGCACCAGATGCTGCTCACCTTCCGGGACGAGTTGACGGCCATGGGGCTGCCCGTGCTGAACACAGGATTAGGGCTGCACCTGGGAGACACCCTGGGCGGCACGGTGGAAACGGACCAGCACATCGAGCCGATCCTGATCGGCGAGGGCGTGCAGACCGCCTCGCGGCTGGCCGAAATGTGCCGCACCTTCCGCACCGGAATCCTGATCAGCGACGAGGCCGTACAAGCCCTGGAGGACGTGTCGCCCTTCGACCTGCGCTCCCTGGGACTCTTCCGCACGGCGCCGGGCGAAAGACGTGTCGGGGTGTACGAGCTGTACTCCGCGCGCAAACCCGAGCAGCGGGACGCCATGCGCGAACGGCAGGGAGAATGGAACGCCGCGATGAGCCACTACAGGCGTGGCGAATGGAAGGAGGGGGCGCAGCTGTTTAAGTCCTACCTGGGACGCTTCCCGCAGGACCGCCCCGGCCGGCACTTCCTGCGCTATTGCCGGCAGCGCATCGGTCAATAAAAACCAATCAGGGAAGACAGCGGAGCGCGGAGGTCAGAAGCCCAGATCGGCCAGCAACTGGTCCACCTCATCCTGGCTCTGGCTCACGACCTTTCCGGAAGGGGCCTGTTCTTCGTCCGAGATGGCAGGCTCTTGGCCGGTGCCCGTGGTGGCTTCGAGCATGGGCTTGAATTTCTGCAGCAACTCCACCAGCTGCATTTGCAAGTCCTCGATGAACACAATGGTCTTCTTCAGGGTTTGTCCGGTCAAATCCTGAAAACCCTGGGTCGCGGTGAGAGAAAGGAACGTGTCGGAATTTTCCTGAATTTTGCTCCGCATGAGGATAATGCCGGAGCCGATCTGGTCGCTCAGGCGGTCCTGCAGGAGTGTCAACTCCTCCGCCTTGTCCGGGTGGGCCAGTTTCAATTCGCCCAGCATGTGCTGGCTCTTGCGCAGACTTTCCTGCACCCGCTCGCACATATCCTCGTCCACCTTCAGCCGGCTGGTGAGGGTCTCCAGATAGTCCAGATTGGCGAAGGCTGCGTCTTCCAGTTTTTGCACCACAGCCTTCAGTTTTCTGGCGGCCTCGGAAATGCCGTCCGTGCTCTCGGTGAGCGTATCCAGAACGGGGATTTCGTCGGAGAGGTGGTTGAGCGTGTTGTAGATGTCCCTGGCTATGATGGCGATTTCTTTGACCAGATTCTGGCTCTCCCGCGAAGACGTCAGCAGGTTGATCTGGTTCACGGCATCGTCAATGCCTTCCTGGCTGCCGCTCACCAGCCCCTTGAAAAGATTCAGGCTGCTCAGCAGCAGGTAGCGGATTCTCTCCTGGAGCGCCAGCGGCGCATTCTGGGCGACAGAGTTGACGCGTCCGATCAACTGCTCGAAAATTTCCACGCCCGGGGCGCCGGAATCGTCCAATGATACCGGCTGCGCGCCCCCACGCACCACACCCGCCTCCGGATTGACCTTCAAGGTAAGTTCGTTGATTTGCAGCTTGTCCAGCAGCCCACGCATGATGGCGCTCACCATGTCAATCACCTTCAGGCTCACGTTGGCGTTCGCCAAATACTGCTGGTGAGACTTGATCAACGAAATGGCGTCGTCTTCCCAGCTTCCGTCGTCTCCGACCCGGCCCAGCAGCTGATGATACTCCGCCATCAGGCCATCCAGGTTTTGGAGATCTTGCAAAAGCTGTTTCTTGTCCACAACGACTTTTATGGTAGGCTCGCCGCTCATGCTAAATCTTTTTTTGAAGTTGGCTGCCGCCCCGGCCCTTCCCTGCCCGGGCATCGCGATCAGGATAAAGCAATCCCGTCCTTTTGCAAGGGTACGCCTCCGGCGCGGCCCGATTCACCGCTTCCCGTGCCCGGCAGCGCACCACCCCTATATGCAATAACGGATTTCAACCATATTCGGTTCCATGTCATGCAATTATCCTGGCGGGAAAATGAAAGGAGGCCATAGGGGACGATAGCGGTGTAAGGGATTTCATCCGCGGCCATTGCGCCGCAAAGCTCCGTGAAACAGCCCTTTTCGGCACGAACCTGGCGGCCATGGCAAAATTCGAGAGCCAAAATTCGGGAGCAATGCAAGACCGATGATTAGACTGACAGAGGTATCGCGGGTTTATCAGGACGGCACGCGCAGCATCAGGGCCCTGGACGCCATTGACCTTCACGTGCCGGCAGGTGGCGTCGTTGCCCTGACCGGCAAAAGCGGCTCGGGCAAGAGCACGCTGCTCCACCTGATGGGCGGGCTGGAATGGCCCAGCACGGGCCAGGTGACCGTCGCCGGAACTCCCTTGCACGAGCTGGACGACCGGGCCCTGACGCGTTTCCGGCTCACGCGGATCGGCTTCGTCTTCCAGTTCTTCCATCTTCTGCCCTCCCTGACCGCTCTGGAAAATCTCACCCTGCCCGCCGAGCTGGCCGCCGTCCCTCTGCGGCAGGCCCGTAAAAAGGGCCTCACGCTGCTGGAGGCCGTGGGCCTGGCGGAGCGCAAGGATGCCTATCCGGAGCTCCTCTCCGGCGGCGAGCGGCAGCGCGTGGCCATCGCCCGCAGCCTGATGCTCGACCCGCCGATCCTTTTGGCGGACGAGCCCACGGGCAACCTGGACTCCGAGAGCGGAGAACCTGTCATCGAACTCATTCACCGCCTTGCCCGGGAGCAGGGCACGACCGTGGTGCTTGCCACCCATAGCCAGGAAGTCGCCGCGCGCTGTCCGCGCCGCATCGAACTACGCGACGGCCGGATCGCCCGCGACACCGGCGGCGCGCGCCGAGGAAGAAAGGCCTCTTCCCGCTCATGACGGCCCTCATTCCCCTGTTCCGGGTGTATGCGCGCTACTGGCGCAGGCACAAACTGCAGGCCGCCCTGAGCCTGCTGGGGATCGTGCTGGGCGTGGCGGTGTTCGTGGCGATCCGGCTGGCCAATCAGGGCGCCGTGGCCTCGTTCCGGGAAAACGTGGAGACTTTCGCGGGCACCGCCACCCACCGCGTATTCAGCCCCGCGGGCGGCACCGTGCCGGAGAGCTTGTTCGTCCGCCTGCTTGCCTCCCCCGCCGTGGAGGCCGCCACGCCGTACATGAAAGGGCGCATGTGGATCGAGCATCCCGCAGGCGCCCCCGCCACGCCGGTCACCGTCCACGGGATCGATCCCATCAGCGGGGCGGATTTTCGGAGTGACGCTTTGGAGGCGCCCCCGCCGGAACCGGGAAACCCGGCGGAGGAAGACCGCCGCCGGTTCGACGAACGGCTGCTGGCGGAGCAGGACACGATCCTGCTTTCCCGCCCCCTGGCTGAGTCCCTGAGTGTGGTGCCTGGGATGCGCCTGAGGGCGCGCACGGCGGCGGGGTGGCACACGCTCAAGGTGTTGGACGTCTACGATGCGCCACGGGGGAAAAAAGCGGCCCTGGCCGATGCGGCGGTTGCCGACATCGCCACCTTTCAGGAGATTTTCGGACGGCTGGGAATCCTCGGGGAAATCCGCCTGCAACTGAAGGCCGGCGGGGAGGGTAAGGTATCCGCCCTGCTGCCCCCCGGCATAGAAATCGAGGCCGCGGGAAGGGGGGGCGAGCGCGTGGCGGCCATGGCCGAGGCGTTTCAGTTGAATCTCGAGGCGCTGGCGTTGTTCGCCTTGCTGGTGGCGGGATTCCTGATTTTCAATGCTTCCACGTTTTCCATCGTGCAACGGAGCACCACCCTGGGATTTCTGCGTTGCATCGGCGCCTCCCGGACGTCCCTGGCCGTGACCCTGTTGCTGGAAGGCTTGTTGCTGGGCACGGTGGGCGGCCTGCTGGGGGTGCTTTGCGGCTTGTGGCTGGCCGAGGTGATGCTGAACATCACCGCCTCCACGGTGGCCGAGGTCATTCTCGAATGGGAGAGTACGCCCGCCGCCCTGCACCATGGCTGGGCGATCTGGGCGGAGGGAACCCTGCTGGGCATGGCCGTGGCGGCACTGGGGGTGCTGGCCCCCGCCCTGGAGGGCGCCCGCGCATCGCCCCTGGCCGCGATCCGCGGCGCGGAAGGCCCTGCGTTGCGCAATAACCGTCCCGGCCTGCTGGCCGCGTTGAGCGTGGCCGGGCTGGGCTGTCTGGGAGCGGCGTGGGCGCTCAGCCTGCCGGAGCGCGGCCCCCTGGCGGCCGGCCTGCTGGCCGCCACCCTGGTGGCCGTGGGGGGCGCGCTGCTATGTCCCCTGGCCCTGGTGTTGTTGAGCCGCGTGGGCACGCCGGTGCTGGGCCGGCTCTTTGGGCCGCTGGGGCGCATGGCGGGGGGAAACCTGAGGCGCTCCCTCACCCGTTCCGGCGTCGCCGCCGCATCCCTGATGGTGGCTCTGGCCCTGGCGCTGGCCATAGACATTACCGTGCGCTCCTTCCGCCAGACCTTCGATATGTGGATGGAGCAGGCCCTCACGGGAGACCTGTACCTGTCGATGCCCGATGAGGAGGGCGGAGCGCCCTTGTCTCCGCAGTTGCTGGCATTGCTGCGCGCCCAGCCCTGGACGGTACACCTGGAGGAATTGCGCTCCCGCAAGGTGGTGCTGGAAGCAAGGGAAGTTCGCGTGCTGGCGCTGGACCTGCGGGTTTTCGACCGCATTTCCCGCTCCATGTTCGTGGGCACGGAACGCGAGGCGGCCCTGGCGGGCATGGAACGGGGAGAGGCGTTTCTGTCGGAGACCCTGGCCCGGGCCCTGAAGCTGGGGCGGGGGGACTCTCTGGCGCTGCCCTCTCCCGGCGGGCGCCGCGAGTTGAAGGTGGCGGCCATCATCCGGAACTACACCCTGCCCTCCGGGGTGCTTTATCTGGAGAGTTTCCACTACCGGCGCATATTCGGCCCGGAGCCCGTACACGACGCGGCGCTGTGGCTGAAGCCGGG
>CBDUSX010000045.1:0-15233 GCA_965369935.1 uncultured bacterium | reverse complement strand
TACTGGACAAAGCACAAGCCGGCGCTCTCAACCGCGAGGAGGCCTGCCGCCTGATCGAGGCGGAGGGCGTGCCGCTGGTGGAGTTGATGCACGCGGCGGCCAGCCTGCGGGAGGCCCATAAGGGGCGCACGGTCACCTATTCCCGCAAGGTGTTCATCCCGCTCACCACCATGTGCCGGGACGACTGCGGCTATTGCACCTTCAAGCGCGATCCGGGGCAACCCGGCGCGGGCTTTCTCTCTCCGGAGGAGGTGCTGGAGATCGCACGCCAGGGCCAGGCCCAGGGCTGCAAGGAGGCGCTGTTCAGCCTGGGGGACAAGCCGGAGTTGCGCTTTCCCGAGGCGGCGCAGGCCCTGACCCGCCTTGGGCACAAGACCACGGTGGAGTACCTGGCCGCCATGTGCCGGCTGGTGCTGGAAGAAACCGGCCTGCTGCCCCATGCCAATCCGGGCACCTTGAGCAAGGGGGAGGTGGCGGCCCTGAGAGAGTGCAACGGCAGCATGGGCATCATGCTGGAAAACCTCACCCCGCGCCTGCGTCTGCCCGGCATGGCCCACGAGCACGCGCCGGACAAGGCGCCCGGGGCGCGGTTGGCCGTGCTGCGCTTCGCGGGGGAGCTGCATTTTCCGTTCACCACCGGCCTGCTGATCGGCATCGGGGAGACGCCCGCCGAGCGGGTGGACACCCTGCTGGCCATCAGGGACATGCACGAGGCCCATGGCCATATTCAGGAAGTAATCATCCAGAATTTCCGCGCCAAGCCGGACATTCCCATGGCGCGGCAGCCGGACGCCTCCTTTCCCGACCTGCTGCGCACCGTCGCCGTGGCGCGGCTGGTGCTGGGGGGCGAAATGAACGTGCAGGCCCCGCCCAATCTCACGCCGGAGGCCTACTCCATGCTCCTGCTGGCCGGCATCAACGACTGGGGCGGAGTCTCCCCGGTCACTCCGGATCACATCAATCCCGAAGCGCCCTGGCCCGAGATCGAGCGGCTGGCCCGGCAGAGCGCGCAGGTGGGCTATACCCTGCGGGAGCGGCTGACGGTCTATCCGGAATACGTCACCTCTAAATCCGGCTTTGTCCCGGAAGCCCTGCGTGGGGCCGTGTCGCGTCTGGCCGACGCGCAAGGCTATGCCATCCCCCATGAAAAGCAAAAAAACCAGCTCCGCCGCCGGGCCTGAGTCCGGCGCCCCGGAACTCCGGAAATCCATCGCCGCCCTGGCCACGCCCATCGGCCTGGTGGGATTCGGCGTGGAAGGGCGGGAAACCCTGCGCTTCCTGCGGGCGCAGGGTGCGGAAGAGCTGCGGGTGTTCGACCGGGCCCTGGACGCGCAGGCCGCCGCGGCGCTGGAGGAGGAGTTTCCCGGCACGGATTTTTTTGCGGAATTTTCCGAAGAATCTTCCGCGCAGGCTGGGGGGGGCGATGCCGGGCAGAGCGCATGGGAGCCCCTGGCCGCCTGCGGCACGGTGTTCCGCTCGCCGGGGGTGCGGCCCGACCATGGGGGACTCGCGGCGGCGCGGGAGGCGGGGGCGGAGATCACCTCGGCCACGGCGCTCTTCCTGGCCCTTTGTCCCGGGCGCGTGGCGGGGGTGACGGGCACCGTGGGCAAGGGCACCACGGTCAGCCTGATCGGGGAGGCCCTGCGGGCCTCGGGCATTCCCTGCCGCCTGGGGGGCAACATCGGGCTCAATCCGCTGGCTTTCCTGGCGGAGATGGGCGCGGAGGAGGTGGCGGTGCTGGAGCTGTCCAGCTTTCAGTTGATGGATTTGCAGGGGCGGAGGCCGGAGGTGGCGGTGGTGCTGCGCACCTCATCGGAGCACCTGGACTGGCACACGGACGACGCCGAATACCGGCGCGCCAAATCCGGCATCCTGGATGCGGATAACCCCGCGCAGGTGGTGATTTGTTGCGCGGACAGCGCGGGCAGCCGGGAGGTCGCCGCGGGCCGGGGGCCGGGCGCGCTGGAGGTGAGCCTGGTGGGGCCGGTGACCGATGGCATAGGGGCGGAAGGGGACAGGCTCCTGCGCTACCGCGCAGGGAGGGCCAAGCCCCTGCCCGGGCTGGAGGAAATCCGGCTGCCGGGGCGCTTCAACCTGGAAAACGCCGCGGCCGCGTGGCTGGCCGCCGAGGCCCTGGGCGCCGACGGGGAGCGGGGTCTGGCGGCCATCGCGGCCTTTCCGGGGCTGCCCCACCGGCTGGAAAAGGTGGGCCGGGTGGGTGAGGTGAACTGCTACAACGATTCCTACGCCACCCGGCCCGACGCCACCCTGGGGGCATTGAGCGTGTTCGAAGCGCCCCTGGCCGTCATTCTGGGGGGATCGGAGAAGTTCGCGGATTTCTCGGCCCTGTGCGAAGCCCTGTGCCGCCATCCCTCCCTGCGCCGCGCGCTGCTGATCGGCAGCACGGCTGAGCGCCTGGAGCAGGAGTTGCGGGCGGCCGCGGAACGGCTGGGCACCGCGCCGCCGCCGGTACAGCGGGCGGAGAGCCTGGAGGCCGCTTTTGACGGCGGGCTGGAGGCGCTGCCCGCTGGCGGCGTGCTGCTGTTTTCGCCGGGCTGCGCGAGCTTCGACATGTTTCCCAACTACAAGGTGCGGGGAGAGCGCTTCCGGGCTCTGGTGGAGGCGGCCGGTGGGCGGAGTTAGGAGGAACGGGGGGTTGTCGGACGCCGGGAGGGGCGGGCTTCAATACTCGATGCTCAATACACGGCGAAGTCGCGCACGGGAGTGCCGCTGCGTCCGATACGGAAGCGCACCGAGCGCAGGCACTTGGGGCAGCGTCCCTCGTAGAACCTTCCGCCGCGATGGCGGTAGATGCGCTGGTAAACCCGGCAGCATTCGAACATGATCCGCAGGTACGGCCTGCCGATGAGACTTTCACTGCCCATTCGCCGTCCTCACCTTTCCGGATCCGAAAAACGGACCGTGCGCCGCTAAAGGAATGTGGTCCGCCCAAGCCTTGCGTTCCCGCGCATTCACGCCCTATAAGAACCTTTGAAGAGACTAGTTTCCCAGAGCGCGGGCTGCGCTCCGGGCGGATTCATTCTCGGGCGGATTCATTGCCGGGGAAATGCAAAAAGCATGACCCGCCAGCCTGCATCCTGCCCGATTTTCATGCCCGCGGAGGGCAAACCTCAGCCAGGGATGTGAAATGAAAGATTCGCTAGGGATCGGCATCAGCCATGAAAAGACGGTCACCACCACCCCGGAGATGGGCGTTTCCCACCTGGGCGAGGGGCCGGGGGTTTTGTCAACTCCCGCCATGATCGGCCTGATGGAACAAACGGCGCTGGAGAGCCTCGTTCCCCACCTGGACGACAACGAGCAGTCCGTGGGCACCATGGTGCATGTGTGGCATCGCGCAGCGGTGAAAATCGGAGAGCAGGTGCTCTGCCGCGTGAAGCTGATCGAGCAGGACCGCCGCAAACTGCTCTACGAGGTGGAAGTGACCGCCGGGGACGTCAAGGTGGGCGACGGCACCCACGAGCGGTTCGTGATCAACCTGGACAAGTTCGGCAAGGATTAACGCCCCGCAGAGTAAGCGAAGTCGCTTTGGCCTCCATCCTGCATTTAGGGATTCCAGAACTGTTTTCCGAACGCTCAAGGTGGCATGGAGCCGCCTGGCAAGGCTGGACAACCTGAAAACGGGAAAGAGGTCAAAATGGTCAGAAACACCGTTGGCAAGGTCGGAAGGAATCTGGAAAGGCTGATGGACAAGCGCATTCCCCTGACGGCGTCCTTTTCCATCCTGGAGAGAAGGGCCAAATCCGTCGAGGAATTGGTGGTGATCGAGGTGATGCGGGAAGTCTACTGGGACCTTCAGGGCAGGGAAGACCGGCTTGCCTCTTAGGCAGATTCCAATATCCGTTCCGCGCTGATGCCCTCCCGGGCATTCAGCCGGCTCAGGATACCCTCCAGCTGTTTTGTACTCCCCACCATTAATGTGAGCACCTGGGTGTAAACGCCCTGCTTGGCGTTGATGCGCCCGGGCGTGACCGGCGCGCCTTCGGTTTCTTCCAGCTCGTCCACCAGCCGGATCAGGTCTTTCATCGAGGTCGTGGCGCGGACGGCCAGGGTGACCGGGCTCATATCCGCGGACTGTTTCACCCATTCGACGTCCACCACCCGCCTTTCCCGGTACACCTGCTCGGTAAAATTGTGGCAATCGGGCCGATGGATGGAAATGCCCCGCCCGCGGGTGATGATGCCTTTCACCGGATCGCCGTAAACCGGAGCGCAGCATTTGGCGAAGCGTACCACCAGATTGTCCAGCCCGGCGATGCTCACCAGTTGGGTGGCCGAGTGCTTGCGCCTGGCCTTGCGGGGTCGCGGCGCGGCAGGCCTGGGGGAGGGCGCCTGGACGGTCTCGGCCTGGGCCGGGAACGCCTTTTCCAGCGCCTCCCGGAGATTGACGCGCTCCGCGCCCACGGCGCCGTACAGATCTTCCAGGGAGTTCAGGCCGTGGCGGTGCATCCACTCCACGAAACCGTCCAGTTTCAGCAACTCCTCGGGTTTCTTCACCAGCCGCCGGATTTCCCGCAGCAGCTTGGTTTTTCCCAACCGTACGGCCTCTTTCCGCTCCTCGTTGCGCAGGTGGTTGCGGATGCGGCCCAGGGCCTTGGTGCTGACGGCGTGGTTGAGCCAATCCTTGTTGGGCGACTGCCGGGAAGAAGTGATGATTTCCACCACGGTTCCGTTTTCCAGCGCCGTGCGGATGGAGATCATGCGCTTGTTCATCTTCGCGCCGGAGCAGTGATGGCCTACCTCGCTGTGGATGGCGTAGGCGAAATCGATGGGCGTGGCGCCCTTGGGCAGCTTGATCACCTCCCCCGCCGGCGTGAAGACGAATATCTGGTCCGACTCGAGTTCCTGGGTCAGCAGTTCGATGGATTCCTGCGGGTCCTGTCCGTCGCGCAAATTTCCCAGCAGCCGCCTGAACCAGCTCACGTCGGCCAGTTCCCGCTCGTCGGCCAGGGCGCCGTCTTTGTAGATGAAGTGCGCGGCGACGCCCATCTCCGCCTGGCGGTTCATTTCCTCCGTGCGAATCTGAATCTCGATGATGTCTCCCGCCGGGCCGAACACACAGGTGTGCAGGGACTGGTAGCCGTTGGGTTTTGGCAGGGCGATGTAATCCTTGAACTTGCCGGGCAGGGGGCTGTAAGTGGCGTGGATCAGCCCCAGGGCCCTGTAGCAGTCCTCCTGCTTTTCCAGCAGGATGCGCGTGGCCAGCAGGTCGTAGATACGATCCAGACCCACCTTGTCCCGCCGCATCTTGTGATGGATGGAATACAGGTTCTTGGTGCGGCCCAGCACCTCGCCCCGCATGCCGTGAAGATCCAGCAGGGAGCGCAGCTCGTCGTTGATCTGGACGATGCGCGCCATGCTCGCCGAAACCCTTTTTTCCACCGACCGGTCGAGCGCCTTGTAGGCCTTGGGCTCAAGAATGTGGAAGGCCCGGTCTTCCAATTCCGCCTTGAAGAAATGCACCCCCAGCCGCTGGGCGATGGGGCCGTAAATGGCCAGGGTTTCACGGGCCACCCCCGCCCGCTCCTGTGCTTCCAGCGCCGCCGCGGTGCGCAGCACCTGCAGCCGGTCGGCCAGCAGGATCAGGATCACCCTCAAATCGCGGGTGCTGGCCAGGATCATCTGGCGCATGTGCTCCGCCCGCGTGGCCACGGAGCCGCGGAAGGAGGCCCGGCTGAGGCCGGAGAGCTCCTCCACCAGTCCGGCCACGTCGCCGCCCACCATCTCCCGGATGGACGCCGGGTCGGCCAGTTCCTCGGCCAGCACGTCGTGCAACAGCCCGGCGACGATGCACGGAATGTCCAGCCGGAAGTCCGCCAGGATGTTGCTCATCTCCAACGCGTGCTGGAGCACCAGCTTGCCCGACGGGGAGAACTTGTCCTTGTGCAGGCGCGCGGAATAGACGTAGGCCTTGCTGATAATGCCCAGATCGGCGCCATCCGGGGCGTAGCCGGCGACTTTGGCGATCAGATCGTCTATGCGGATCATTGCAAGTCCGTGCCATGCGTCCGAATGCCCGCGGGACGAGATCGCGAGAGCACCATGGAGAGTCGTTTCATAAGGGGAGTATGATACTTGATTCCGGCTCCGATTTCACCCCTGACCCGACCCGCTCCGGCAGGGAAGCCGGACGACGCCGGCAGCCGCAAGGCGCAGGCGCCCACGGCCCGATTCTCAGGCGGTCTGCATAAAGGCGTCTTGGCAATGGGATGCGGCCGCCGTGACCCGGCGGCGGGATTTCAGGAATCGCGCCCGGTGTACTTGCGAAAAGCGTCCAGAATCAGGCGGTCCATGTCCCGTTGCAACACGGTGTTCACGCGGTTGTTGATCAGGGCGATCATCTCGTCGCGCATGGAGCCGCGCACCCGGCCGGCCAGCTCTTCCACCACCCGCTCGCCCGGGGTGGCGCCGCCTGCGCCGGCCACGGGACCAGCGCCCGGCTGGAAGGCGACGGGGCGGATTTCTTCCATCCGGATCACCCCCACGACTTCCTTGGTGGCCCGGTCGGCGTAGTCGTTCATGATTACGTGGTCGTATTCCCCCGCGTAGCTCTGCTCGTGTTCCGCCTTGGCCATTCTTTTGCCGAGGCTCTCTTCGGATTCCGTGCCCCGGTCGCGCAGGCGGATTTCCAACTCCTCCAGGGAAGGGGGCTTGATGAAGATGAACACCGCTCCGGAGGAGTTGGTCTTGATGTTCATCGCGCCCTGCACGTCCACGTCCAGCATGGCGTGGTATCCCTGCTCCAGCAGGGAGGCCACGTGGGCCCGCTCCGTGCCGTAAAAGTTGTCATAGACCCGCGCCCATTCCAGAAAGTCCCCGGCCGCGATCTTTGTCTCGAAGGTGGGAACGTCCACAAAGCGGTAGTCCCGCCCCTCCACCTCGCCCGGGCGCATGGCCCGCGTGGTGCAGGAGACCGAGAGCCGCAGCTGCGGGATGCGCTCCAGGGCGTCACGGATGATGGTGCTCTTTCCCGCGCCGCTGGGACCGGAAACGACCAGCACTCTGGGATGACGTTGGGGATTCATTCGATGTTCTGCACCTGTTCTCTGAGCTTTTCCAGTTCGCTCTTGATTTCCACCACCCGTGCGCTGACGGGCACCTCGTTGCTCTTGGCGGCCAGGGTGTTGGCCTCCCGGTTAATTTCCTGCAGCAGAAACTCGATCTTCCGTCCCACCGCGCCGCCCTCGGCCAGCATTTGCTCCAGGTGTTGCAGGTGGGTTTCGATGCGGCTCAACTCCTCGCTGACGTCGCAGCGGTCCGCCAGCAGGGCCATTTCCTGCAGGATGCGCTCTTCGTTGGGCGGCGTCCCGTCCATCAGCCGCTTCAGGTTGTTCCGCAGGCGCTCGGCGTACTGCTCGGGAATGTTCTCGATGAGGGGAACGATCTCGGCGGTGATGCCGCGAATGACGGTGAAGCGCTTGCCCAATTCCGTTTGCAGGGAGGCGCCCTCGCGTTCGCGCATCACCACCAGTTCCTTCGCCGCCGCGGCCAGGCAGTCCTCCATCAGGCCTTGCACCCCTTCGGCCTCCTGCGACCACTGATCGGTCAGGATCAGGTCCTTGATGTTCGCCAGATTTCCCAGCGTCACCTGGATTTCCGTGCCCAGTTCGTCCCGGAAGGCTTCCAGCAGTTGGGCGTATTGCCGCACCAGGGCCTTGTTCAGCGCAAGCGCCTGGCCCTCCTGATTTTCAGGACCCAGGGCGATGGTGCAATCAATTTTTCCGCGTTCGCAGCCCGCCTTGATGATGTTTTTCAGCGGTTCCTCCAGGCGAGCCAGGCCGCCCGGCAGCTTCATGCGGATTTCAAGGAAGCGGCTGTTCACCGAGCGCAGTTCGACGCCGCAGCGCCAGCTGCCCGCGGATTTTTCCGCCCGCCCGAATCCGGTCATGGAACGAATCATGCCATCCTAGTTCCGCTTCTTCTCCAGACTGCGGTTGTACTGTTCCCGCCTGGACGTGTCACTCAAAACTTCGTAAGCCTCGCTGAGCTTTTTGCTCATTTTTTCCGCCTCGGCCTTGACCCAGCCGAAGGAGGAGGCGCTGTGCAGATCCGGGTGATATTCCTTCAGCAGCCTGTGGTAGGCCGCCTTGATCTGGTCGGCGCCGGCACCCTGCTCCAGCTTCAAAACATCATAATAGGTGGCATCGCCGTCCGGCGCGGCGGCAGGGGCGGCCTTGCCGAATTTGAGCTTACGCAGACGCGCCATCATTTCTTCCAGCCTGCTCCGCATGGCCGGCAGGTCTCCCGTGCGCTCCGTGACGCGGCGCCGCATGGTGCTCAATTCCGCCTCCAGTTCCAGCAGAAAGGCGCTGTGCTGCTGGCCCACGTCCGCCTGGCGGCCGGAGCGGATCATTTCCTCCGCCTTTTCCAGCAGGCCGGCAACTTCCCGCCGCAACTCACGCTGGGCCTCGCTGGGGCGGGGAGGCGCTTCGCGGCTCCGGGTGGCCGGGCGGGGCGGGGGCCGCCGGGGGCTTTCCGGCGCCGCGCCTTGGCTCCGGGCCTGTGCGTGGCCCCACCCTGCGCCGGGCTCGTTCAGGGAGAAGCGTCTGGTGAAAGGCGCCAACCAACGCCTGGCCTTGAACAGGGCGCCGCCCACCAGGCTGACCGCCAGCAGCGCCAAAAACAGGAAAGTCAGCGGTTCGAAGTTTATGCTGCTCTGCCTTCCGGCGATTTCCGCTTCCAGATCGAGGGCGGCTTCATGACTGCCCTCCTTGCGCAGCACCTCGCTCACCAGAGCTTCGGCGGCGTCGAAATTGCCGAGGTTCATTTTTTCCCGCGCCTGCTCCAGGGCGGTTTCGATGGCCCGCGCCCGCTCGGCGCGGTGGATCATGTCCAGGGCTTCGCTGTAACGGGGGCTATCGGCGGGCACCTGGGAGGAGAGCATGGCGATCGCCTGGCGGTGTTCCCCCAACTCCAGCGCCTTGCCGGCCTGGGAGATCACGCGCTCGTCGCGGATTTCGCGCACACGGTTGAGGGCGGCGACGGCTTCGGGATGGTTTTCTTCGGCCGCCAGCACCTTGTTGGCCCAGTACGACATTTGCTCCAGATTGCCCTCTTCTTCCGCGGCGGCCAGCGAGTTCAGGAAATCCTCCAGACCCACCCGCTCCGGCCCACGCTCCAGCTGTGCCAGCAGGTGGGCCTTCATGTTCCTGGGCAGGCCCGCCTCATCCAGATGATTGGCGTAGGCCCGTGCGGTGCTGTGGGCGCCCAGGCTCTTCAGATGGTTCACGTAGCGGCGCGGGGCGAGAGGGCGGGCAAAGCCGAACAGGCGCAGCTCCCCCTCCTTTCCGGCGAGAATGTAACGCCCGGTGGGGCTGACCGCGATCGTGCCCGGATCAACGGATTTCAGCACGGCCCCCACCTTCTTTTTCCGCGCGTTGTAGACGATCGCCGAGGCCTCCTGCGGAGAGCCCGCCACGACGAGGTAATGGGGCGCGGCAATGGGCAGCACCCGCCGGGGCGGCAGGGAGCTGTCCGGAGGCTGGAGGTAGTTTACGAATTTCGGCTGCCGTCCCTCGGTCCAGCGGATCACATTGTAGCCGCTGTCCAGGGAGACCAGCGCCTTGCCCCGGGTGAAGCCCGCCGACACCACCGGAAAGCGGTGGCCGCTCAGCGTTCCCTGATCCTTAAGGGTCTGCGGGTCCAGCAGGGTCAGGAACTTTTCTCCGGCCCGGCGCACGGCCAGGTGCGTGCCCCCCGCTCCCGCGGAGACCGCCAGGGCGCCTTCGCCCGAGGGAAAGGTGCGCGCGGGCTTAGCCGAATACGCAGAGCCGGAGCGGGTGGAGCGGCGGAAGATGCCGTCGCCCGCCGTCCAGACCACTGTGCCGGGCGAGCTGCCGAAAGCGGCGCTGCCCAGGGGCGCTTTTTCATTCACGGGCACGCGCCAGCGCAGGTGCTTTGCCGGCAGGGGGCGCCCCGGCTGCAAGGGGGCGATGGGCACTTCCCACAGTTCCAGCGCTTCGCTGCCGGCCACCAGCAGCAAATCCCCCACCGGGGAGAAAACGAGCCGCGGGCCGTCGCCCGCTTCCGTGGCGATCTTCCCCAGCACCGCCTTGCTGCGGCGGTCGGTGATGATGATGGTGCGGCCCTGCGCGCCGGCGGCCGCCGCGATAAGGGACTCGTCGGCGTTGATGGCCACGGCCCGCACGGGCCCGTTGTATTTCAGGGTGGCTTCCAGCTTGATGATGGGCGTCAGGCCCTGAGCCGGGGCGGAAAGCGCCGGCAGCCAGCAGGCAGCCCACAACAGCAGCACCGCCGGCGCGGCGCGGCGGGCCGCGCTCCTCCGGAATTTCCGGCGCGGCGCCGTGCTGCTTGCGGGCCGGAACCCGTTGGGCTGTGACGCCATCGCTGGTTTCCTTACGTCTTGCCGCAATGCCCGCCCGCTCCGCCCGCGGTGTGCGCCAAGGGTGCGGGGAAGGCTGCCCCGCTCCGGGCGGGATTCAGCCTTGCGCGCGGGTGTTTTCCACCGTGAGAAAAAAGACGGTCTTTCCCTTTGCGGCGAAGAGCTGCTCGAACTCGCTGCGCAGATTTGGTTCGGGGGGGCCATAGCGGTGCAGATCGTTGGAAAAATGCCGCAGCCGCCACTGTGGCCGGTCGCGCAACAGCGAAAGGATATGCAAAAAATATCCCGAATGGTCGGTTTTCAGGTGCAGCCGCCCGCCCGGCCGCAGGGCTTCCTCCAGGCGGGAAAGCAACTCCGGGCTGATCAGCCGCTTTTTCCACTGTCCCGCCTTGGGCCAGGGATCCGGGAAGTTCACGAATACCGCCTCGATGCTGCCCGGGGCGAAGTACAAGTGGAATCGCTCCGCCTCCTCCCGCAACAGCCACACGTTGCGCAGCCCCTCGCGTTCCAGCTTGCGCGCCGCCTTCACCAGCCGCTTGTAACGCAGCTCGAACCCCACCAGGTGGGCCTCTGGCCATTGCCGGCCCAGTTGCAGCAGAAAATTTCCGGAGCCCGAGCCCAACTCCACCAGCAAGCTTTCCGAACCTCCGGGGCAGGTTGTTCGTTTCTCTTCAAGCAGGGCCCGGGTCGGTTCGGGCAGGAGGTTCGCCGGATGGTCGTAAATCCGGTCGCTATAGGGATTGACGTTGTTGTGAGGCGCGGAAGCGGAAATCATTAGGTCGAATCCTGCCAACAGGGAATGGACGATTTGCGACTTTGCCATTACAATCCAAATTACCGGCCCGAATTGCAATGATGGATTGGCGGTGACTTGGCCGATCCGATGATGCCGCTCCGTCCGAGTTCCGGCATGGAAAAGAATTATTACACAATCCTGCAGGTGGATCACGGCGCCTCGCGCGCCGTCATCCGGGGGGCCTACCGGGCGTTGCTGAAGGACGCCCAAAACCACCCCGACCTCGGGGGCGCTTCCGAAGTGGCCCAAGCCATCAACGAGGCCTATTCGGTGCTCAGCAATCCGGACACCCGGCGCGAGTACGACAGCCTGCTCAGTTTTTCTCCGGCCATTGACGTCGAATATCCGGAAACCCGCTACATTCTGATCTGCCCGTCCTGCCGAAACCGCAACCAGGTGCGCGACGAGAGCAAGATCAAAAAGGCCAAATGCGGGGCCTGCGGCCATCCGCTGGTGCCGGGCAGGTGGCGCCGCAACGAGAAGCATCAGGACGACGAGCGGGCCTACCGGCTGGGGATTTACCTGTTCGGCAAGGGGCTGTTCCAGCGGGCCCTGAGAGAGTTTCTGGATGCCACGCGCATCAAGCCCCGCCATGCGGCCTACCATTACTGGCTGGGCCGCAGCCACTTCCAGCAGCACCATCTCAAGGAATCCCGCTCGGCCTTCAACTCCGCCGCCCTGCTGGAGCCGGAACAGTTCCATTTTCAGTTCTGGCTGGGCCAGACCCAGTACGCGTTGAAGGATTTCGAGGCGGCGGCGGCGGGATTCGAGGCGGCGGCCGGGCTGCGCCCGGAGCACACGCCCACCCTGCTCAAGCTGAGTTCGTGTTATTTCCGCATGCGGGAGTACGAGCGGGCGGCGGAAACCCTCGAAGCCGCCATTACCCAGGAGCCCAATCGGACGCAGCCCAACCTGTGGCTGGGCATCAGCCACCTGGCAGCCAACAATCCGCCGGCCGCCCTGGCCGCCTTCCAGCGGGCCGAGCATCTCAGCCCCGGCAATCCCACCACGGCAAAGTACATCAAGCTCTGCCAGACCCACTAGCAAAGCGCGTCGTGCCTGGAAGCGTTGGTGAGCGGGGCGAGCCGCCTGGAGTTGATTGCAGTGTGCGGTGTCGCCGTTCAGTTGTGGCGGGCTAAATCTTGATGTTCCACATCAGGTAGACGCCGAAGCTGTTTTCCAGCACCGAATCGGTCTCGCGGATGATGTCCCTGCGCATTCCAACTTCGAGCTTGCCCTCAATGAACTGACCGAACACCGTGATTGAATCAAAATTTATCTTTCCGGACCTGTTCGAGATGGTCGAGCCCGTGTTGGCATCGGTGATATCCTCCGCCCAGCGATTGTTGGGATGTCTCTGAAAGCGGGCGCCCAGGCGCAAATTGCGAATAGGCACAACCAACCCGAGGCCGAAGTTGGCCCCCGTGGTGCGGAATTTAATGTTCTGCTGCGTCGTCGTCATGGTGACCGGGTCGGTTCTGTCAACGGTGTCGGAGTAGCGCACGGTGCCGAAGCCCAACTCCACGAATAGGAAAGACAGCAGCCCGATCCGGATGCCACCCCAGAACGCGGAACCGGAAAGCAAGGCGTCGCTGTCCCGAACAGAAATATTTGCGGTACCGAGCGCCAGAAAGAAGGCGTCGTGATCCTCCGCCTCAATCGCCGCCGCGCGGCCGGGGAGGGTTCCCAGCATCAACACGGAGAGGGCGAGCAGTGCACAAATACGCAGTTTCATGTCCTGAATCTCCCTTGAATTGCGCTTGCCGGGCGCGACAACACGCCTGGAACGATCAGTCCATGGGAGATGCAAATTTTCGCCCTTTAAGGACATCAAGCGAAAACTACGCCGACGGTCCCCCCGCCGGAGGAAGAGCGGCGGGGGCAGCTAGCCGGAGACGTGGCGGTAGGCTTTGCGGATGCGCTCGAAGCGGCGGGCGACGAATTCTTCCGATTCGGGATGGGTGAGGATGTAGAGTTCCTCCTGTTCGATGGCGTTCAGCACCAGCCGGCTGGTCTCCTCGGGGGAGAGGTAGTTTCCCACCAGATCGGGAGGCTCGTAGGCCGCCATTTCCTCCTTGAGCGCCTCGGGGCGGTTGCGCATGCTTTCCCGGATGCGGGTGTTGACGCCCATCGGGCAGAGCACCGAAACCCCGATGCCGTGGTCGCGCAGGTCGCGGGCCAGGGTTTCCGACAGTCCCACCACCGCGTACTTTGAGGTGTTGTAGACCCCCAGCCCCTTGCTGGCGATCAGGCCGGCCATGGAGCCGGTGTTGACGATGTGGCCGCCCTGCCGCTGCTCGATCATCCTGGGCACGAAGGCCAGTATACCGTGAATCACCCCCCACAGATTGACGCCCAGCACCCACTGCCAGTCCTGAAAGGTGGCCTCCTCCAGACCGCCGCCGGAGGCCACGCCCGCGTTGTTGCAGAGCACGTGCACCGCCCCGAAGCGCTCGAAGGCGGCGGCGGCCAGGTCCTGCACCGCCTGCCGGTCGGAAACGTCCGTGCGCACGGCCAGGCAGACCGCGCCCTCGGCCTCGATCTCCGCCGCGACGGCAGCGAGGGATTCCTGCTCGATGTCCGCGGCCACCAGCTTCATGCCGCGGCGGGCGAAGTCCAGCGCCATGGCCCGGCCGATCCCGCTGGCCGCGCCGGTCACGACGGCGGCCTTTCCCTGAAAGTCCTTCATCTTGGGCTCCCGCAGTTGAAAACGATGGGCGCAAACTTACCCAATTCGGGAGCGGGAGGCAACGGCCCTCGCGGATGCGGGGCGCGCGCTGCACGGAAGCGGGGTCAGGTGCCGATCTGGAACGGGTCCAGGGTGTCCTTGATGGTGCGGATGATGGACATGGCGGTGAGCTTGCCGGTGCTGGGGTTTTCCGAGAGGCTGTTGGCGATGCTGATGGTGAGGCTGCCGAACTCCCCCTCGATCTCGACCGTGTGCGAATTCCGCTTCAGGCCCGGCACGGCGATAATGCGGATGGTGGTTTTGTCGGGGCCCAGGCCGGCCATGCTGACGCAGGCGGCCACGTTCACGTTGGCCGGGAAGCCCCGCACCGCCTCGCGCACGGGCCCCGAGTAGAGCTCCTTTTCTTCGGTCAGCCCTTCCAGGGAGATGTTGTGGGCGGCCAGGTACGGCGCCCCCGCCACGGACTCGACGGGCTTGCGGGTGGTGATGGTGACGTGATCCACCCTCCCCTCGCAGGCGGATTTGATGCCGTCCAGGCCGGCGATTGCGCCGGACGGAAGAATCAGCCGGCAATCCTTTTCCCGCGCCAGGTCGATCAACTCCGGATGGTCCAGCAGCGCCCCCATGCTGATCAACAGCAGGTGCTTGCCCGCCGCGAAGGTGCGCCGCGCCAACTCCGGCACGGCGGCGGCGCCGGCGGTTTCCACCAGCAGGTCGGATTTACCGATCAACTCGTCCAGCTCGAGGTACGGGGGAGGGTCGGGCAGGGTCTTCAGGAACGCGCGGGCCGTCTCCGCGGTGCGGCTGGTCACCCCCGCCACGGGGACGGGCAGCCTGCCGTCGGCCGCGGCGCAAAGCAGGGCCCTGCCCAGCGCTCCGCAGCCCACGATTCCAATCGCCGTCATGCGCTCTTTCTTTCCACGTGTTGTTCCGCGTGTCTTTCCGTGAGCCGTTCCCGCGAGCCAATGCGGTTGGGATATAACGGCCGGCGGAATTATGACCGG
This sequence comes from uncultured bacterium, assembly GCA_965369935.1. Classification (GTDB taxonomy): domain Bacteria; phylum SAR324; class SAR324; order SAR324; family JACQKK01; genus JAPUIH01. Next base: position 381 of record CBDUSX010000045.1, on the reverse strand, counting down.
GAAATGCGCGCCGCCCCTACAGTCCTTCCAGGGCCAGCATGTGAAAGGTGGCCGCGCCCTCCCGGGCGGCTATGGCTTCCTGGTATTCCGGGGAGTTGTACCACTCTTTGGCACGCTCCAGGGACTCGAATTCCAGCAACACCATGCGCTTGGCGTCCCAGCTGCCTTCCAGAATTTCCATGGCTCCGCCCCGCACCAGGAACCGTCCGCCGAAGATGGCCAGGGACCGCGCGGCAAGCTCCTGATACTGCTTGAAGCGATCGGTGTCGGAAATTTCGATTCTCACCACCACGTATCCGGCCATGGCTGCTCTCCGCTGAAGAACCTATTGTATCTCGGCCATCAGCCGCCCCAGGCGGGCCTGAAACTGGGCCTGGGTCA
>CBDUSX010000044.1:0-15327 GCA_965369935.1 uncultured bacterium | reverse complement strand
GCGCCTGCGACAGGGCATTTTGCATGACACGCATCAACATCGTTTCTCCAAGTCTCTCCATTCTTTCCTACTGCTTCAAAAAGGCCGCCAGATGGGGAAGCTCCGCCTGCAATTGGGGCAGGGGAGGCATCATTTTGGTTTGGCGCTTGGGGCTGTAACCGGGCGGATAAGCCCCCCGCATCAGCCGCGCTTCGATCAATGCCGGGCCGGCGCCCTTGATGCGCGGGCCCACCGGCCCGTCCAGGGTGGGATTCGGCCCATGACAGGGCGCGCAGCTTGTCATGTATATCCGCTCGCCCCGTTTGAAATCGCCCGGCGTGGTGCTGACGGCTGCCCCGGCCGGCGCCACCCCCGAACCCGGCACGGCGGCGGAGCCGGGGGCAGCGGGTGAGGCGCCGGCCGGAGTCAGTTTCGCCATCGCTTTGCGCACGTCCTGCGGCACAACGTCCGGCTCGCCCCCCAGGCTTTGCAGATAGGCCACCGCGACCATGATCTCCCCGGGCGTGAGGATGCGGGCCATGGGAGGCATCAGCGCGCCGTAGCCCTTCACCAGATAGGCCGTGGGTTCCAGCAGGGATTCCAGCAGGTATTGCTTGGCGCTTTGGCCGGGCCGGCGCCCGGCCGCCGTGACCGCGATATCGGCCAGGTCGGGGCCCCGGTTTCCGGGGCGGCCGATGGCGTGGCAGATCTTGCAGGTGCCCTTGGTGTTGAATATCCGCTCGCCCGCCTCGATCATTTCATCCTTGCTCAACCCTGCGTCCAGGGCGATCTTCTTGGGGGGATGGGACTCGATCTGCGGGATGTAATTGGAATACCAGGAGAAGAATCCAATCACCCCTAAGGAGAACAGAATCAGTTTCAAGGCCGCCACGCGCTTCCTCAGTTGAATTCAGGTTGCAGGCCGCCCGCCCGCGCGCCCGGGGGGCGGGAGCGGACAGCCCAATACCCGCCCCTAGGCCCGGCCGGCCAAGTGGACGATAATCAAATAGGGCAGCAGGAATATGGCCAGCCCCGTCAACCCCGCGCCCGCCACCGTGGCCGGGGTGAGGCGGCCCATCGCCCGCGCCTTCTTCATGCCGAGCACCGCCAGCGGAACAAAGCCGCATACGGCGGAAATCACGCCTGGCGCGTAATTCAGGTAGCCGATGGTAATTATGAGATGGAACAGGGCCATGAACGCTCCGAAAGCCAGCACACCCATTCCAATAAACAGGTAACGCTCGCGGTTGGCGCGGTATGCGAAAAACGCGGCCAACAGCACCAACTCATAGACGAAATCAATAAAGAGCCAGCGGGGATAGCTGATCGCCTCCAGGCGCCACGTGGCGCTCACGTAGGCGGGCCATTCCGCCATCCCCTTCTCGAACACATTGAAACAGCCGAACACGACGATAATCCCGAACACCGCCTGATCCAGATACAGATGCTCGGCCTGCGCCGTGCCCGGTGTGAGCGATTTCGTGTCGAACAACATGGTCTTTCCTCCTCACTGAGTGCGTCAGCCCATCGGGCGCTTACCCCGCCTTCGCGGGTTTCTTTGCCACTTCGCTGAGCGAATTGATCCAGAATATGAGCATCACCAGCCCGAGAAATATAATGGTGCACAAGGAGACGATGTTGGCGGCGAAGCCCAGCGCCGGAGAAAAAGCGTCCGGCGACGTGTCTTCCATGATCTTGTTCACATGCCAGTGCTGGCGGCTGATCGAGCGCACGTAGCCCATCAACCCCATCAGCCAGGTGAAGGTGACGGCCACCAGCACCAGGGCGTATTGGGAACGCGGGGCCATGCGGCCCCAATGGATGGGGCCGGTGAAACGGCAGTTGCGGAACAGAAAGAAATCCAGCACGGACGTGGCGCCGATGGCGAACAGCACCGCCAGCACCTGCCACACCGAATATTGCTCCACCCGCACGATGGGCGGCACGAAATAGCCGTCCACGCCCAGGTAGACGATAAACAGGGCCGCCCCTCCGAAAATGGCCGCCTGCAAGCCGTTGAGCAGCCCGGCGTTGGGCGCCGTGGCGATCTTGTTGGCCCGCCGGTAAAACATGAACCCCAGCGCCGAGGTGAGAATCATCAAATTTACCGCCGTCATCTTGGCGGACATCACCCCCAGCACCCCCACCACTTTGTGGTAGGCGCCCCCCATGCGCGCCACCTCTTCCGGGGTCACCACCAGGCTGTGGGGCGTGGCCCAGACGATCACGCCCAGCACCAGTACGGTCAGCAGGTACTTGATGTAGGGCTGGTAGCGCTCGCCGCCCTCGATGCGTTCCAGCCCGCACCACATGTAATAGTTGAGGCCCAGGAACAGCACGGAGATCACCACCGCCTGGATGATCCAGACCCAGGAAAGAAAACCGCCCATCATGGTGATCCCCATCGTCTGGTCGTAGGCGTAAATCTCCCGCATCAAGTAGTAGCCCGCGAAGGGGAGTACCAAAAAGGACCACATGGCGATCATCATCCCCACGTACCCCATCCAGTCGTAGTGGGCCTTCTCCTCCGCCGTCTTGCTGAACATGAACTTGACCGCCGCGTAGGCCGCCGCGATGGCGCCGCCGAAAGTGACGTTGGCGATCAGGCGGTGGATGTTGATGGGCATCCACGCGAAGTTGTTGACCGCATCCCACAGGCTCAACAAGGCGCCCGTGGCGGGCTCCACCCCGCCCGGCGTCATCATGAACGTGGCCCAGGCGTTGGCCAGCACCAGCAGCACCGTGCCCACCAGATTGAGCCAAACCCCGAGCCCGAAATGGAGCCACTTGGCCCGCCGCTCCCCCATGCGCCCCCAGCTGTAGTAGTAGAGATAGACCGAGACCAGCTCCAGCATGAACAGCACCGGGTAGACCCACATGGTGGGCAGAAAGATTCCGGCCAGGTAGTTCCAGAAGCGGGGGTACAGGGTGATCAGCAGGAACAGCAGAATGCCGCCCCAGATGGCCGTGATGGAGGTGGCCAGGGTCACCAGTTTGCTGAATTCCCTGGCCAGGTTGTCGTAGCGCTTCTCCTTGGTGAGGATGCCCACCAACTCCACGATCACCGCGAACATGGGCACCCCCAGCACGAACGCGGCGAACATCAGGTGCACCTGCGCCGCGATCCAGACCGCCACCCGGCTGCCGATCCAGGGAAACTCCCGGTAGGCCGGACCGGGCCCGATCTCCGCCGCCCAGGCACACCCAGCCACCAACAGCAACCCAACGGCCGGCGCCCAGGCCAGCGCCTTGCTTCCCGGAGAAAACCGGCACGCCGACTCGCGAAACGGACTGTGGATTCGATTCATCATTATCGCCTCACCCCTGGCCGGTGACCCGTCCTCACCCGTGCAAAGCCATTTCCTCCAGCAGGCCAACGGCGGCCCCGTGGAAGGCAGATTGCGCCGGGTCGGCCAGGGCGGTCTTTAGAATTCGGAGGCTCTCCTCCGGTGCCGCTTTTGCCAGTTCCGCCCCGATCTCCCGCCAGCGATAGCCGGGCGATCTGCCCAGCGCGGCCAGGATGGCGGGCAGGGCGGACAGTTCGCCCCGCCGCAGCAGTGCCGCCGCCGCCGTCTTGACGGTTTCACAATCCTCGTCGTCCAGGGCGCCGTGCAGCATCGGGACGATGCCTGCACCCTCTCCGGCCCCGAGAGCCAGGATCAGTTCCCGGCGCACCAGCGGGTCCGGATCGGGCCATCTATCGGCCAGGGCCTGCGCCGCACCTCCATCGGCCATGCCCGCCAAGGCTCGCACTGCCGTCAGGCGGACGTTGCGGTCGGGGGAGTCCAGCAGGCCCAACAAGGGCTTTACAGACCGCACATCGCCGATTCGCCCCAGCGTCTCGGCCGCCTCCCTTTGCAGGGTGGGCTCCGGCACCTGGAGCGCCTCGGCCAGTGCCTCGATCGCCTCCCCTGCGTCATGGCCGCCCAGCAGCCGTGCCGCCTGCACTCGGAGATCCATCTGGGGAGCCAGGCGGCGCGGGCACAGCAGTAACTCGTTGATGCGGGTCCGTTCCTCGGCCAGGGCCAGGAAACGGGTGTCTTCCGCGGTGAGATCGGCGGCCCGAGTCTCCACCTCCAGCTGCGCCCCTGCCCCCGCATCGGCCATGACGGCGGCCAGCGTGGACTGCTCCACGTCCCTGGAAGCCACCCGTTGCGCCGCGGGGGCGGAGGTTGACGCTGCCCCACCCAAACGTTTTCCGCGGGTGTCCGGGGCAGCGGCGCCATCTTTCCGGCCCGGTGATGCGGCCATCCCGCCCCGCACGACCGTGGTCAGGAAGCCCACGGCGCCTCCTTCCATTTTCCCGGCAAGCCCTTCCAGGGCGGCAAGCCGGACGGCCCGGTGCGGATCGTCCAGCAGGCCGAGCAGAGGGGGGCCGCCTTGCGGGCCTTCGCCACGCGCGAGCGCCTGAACGGCCCGCACACGCACCACGTCATCGCGCTCCTTTTCCCGCAGCAGGGCCGACAATGCGTCCCGGATTTCCGGGCCTCCCACCTGCTCCAACCCTGCGACGGCCGTGCAGGCCACTTCCTGGCTGGGATCGGCCAGGGCACGGACGAGATAGGGCCGAGCCTTCCCATCCAGCAGGGCGGGCAGGGCCTTCACCAGTTCCCCGCGCACCTCCGCCTCGGAGTCCTGCAGCAGCGGCAGCCACGCCTCCTGCGGCACCGGCGCCGGGCACCGGGGCAGGATTTTCACGGCCTCTTTGCGCACCATGGGGGAGTCATCCAGCAGCAACGGTTTCACCATTTCCCACGGCGGCGGCTGCCGGGCCTGGGCCAAGGCGGCGAGCGCGGCCGCCCGCACCCCCTCCTCCGAATCGGCCAGGGCAGTGCGTAGCGCTTTCCGCGTCCCGGAACCGGAGCGGCCCGCCAGCAGTTCCGCGGCCTTGCGCCGCTCCACTGCGCTTCCTCCGGCCAGCCGTGCGGCAAGTGCCTTGCGTCCGGCCGGGCCGAGCAGGGAGAGTGCTTTCAGGGCGGCCCCGGAAATTTCCTGGCTGTTTTCGTCCTCCAGCACGGCGGTAATCACCGGCACGGCGCGGGGGTCGCCCAGGCGCCCCAGGGCCTCGACCGCCGCCAGTTGAGCGTCCCAGTAGCTGTCCCAGTCATCCTCCACAAGGAGGTCCCATTCCTCGTCCCTGTGACCCGCCACGCGCCGCAACAGCACACAGGCCCGCGCGCCGCCCAGACGGCCCAGCGCCTCCAGCACGGCCACCTTCTCTTCGCCCGAGCCGCACCGGGAATAATGCGCTCGCAGGGGAGAGACCGCCCGCGCATCTCCGAGCAGGCCCAGCGCCTCCACGGCGTCGCTACGGACGTCCTCGTCCTCGTCTGCGAGCATGGCCAGCAGGGGCTTGAGCGCGTCCCTGGCGCCGATGCGGCCCAGCGCCCGCGCCGAAAGGCAGCGCTGCAACTCGTCTCCGTCCGCCAGAAGGCCCGTGAGCACCTGCGTGGCGGAAACTTTCTCGTTCATTTGTCCGCTCCTCCCAAAAACCGCGGGACATACGGTGCCGCCCCGCTCCTTCCCCGCCGGTTGCCCCGCCCCGAGAGGCAATCCGATGGAGAGGGGCCGCCGGGGCATCAGACCGTGATGTTCCTGGGGGCGAAGGACATGGCGCGCATGTCGCGTTGATAGATGGAGCCGCTGAGCTTTTTAACCTTGGCGACCCCCATTTTGTAGTTGTAGTTGCCGCTGATCCAGTCCACCACGCGGCCCTGCAGGGCATTGCTGGGCTGCCGTTTGTCCAGAAAATAGGCAAACATCACCCCCCGCTTGACCGCCGGAGTGACCATGGCGATGGCGGTCACGGCGGCCTCCATCAGCCCGATGTGGCCGTTCTTGAGCAGCGAGGAAAATTGAAAATCGTTGCCGTGAACCCCCAGGATGGTGTCCTTGAATTCCGGTACGCGGCTGGAATACATCATCACCCGGTCGCCGGAAACGATGCCTCGCTTTTTGGCGTCGGCGGGATGAATTTCCACGAAGTTTTCCGGCCAGCGCTGTTTGATCAAGGGCCGCCGCTCCACGTCGTCGAACCCGGATTGCCAGACCTCGTTGATCCTGCCGTTGGTGAGCCACAGCTCACCGCGCCTGGGCTTCATCCACTCCCAATAGTCGGAGAAGAGGCTCCACGGGGATTTTTCGATGTTGCACTTCCCGGATTGGGAGTTGAAATGGGTGACTTTCTTGTTCCACACGTTGCCGCCGTCCGGGCCTTTTCCCGGCAGACGCTCGCGGCGCGTCGTATCGTGCAGCCGCACGGTGCCCACCAACTCGCCATTGATGCGGAAGACAGGACCCTGAATGCCGGTGGTGCCCATTCGGCGCAGGCGCTCATGGAGCGTGATGCCCTTTGCGTGGGCATCCACCTTGATCATGTTGAAGTCCTTGCGGCTACCGCGGGAAAAACGCGCCGCTTCTTCCGCAACGTCGTTGGAGTCCTTCCAGTCGAAGCCGTCGTACCCAAGCCTCTTGCCCAGCTGGGCGATGATCCACCAATCCGGCTTGGCCTCGCCCGGAGGGTCGTAGAACTTCTGGTAGAGGCGCAGCCGGCGCTCGCCATTGGCGCGCATGAAGTTTTCTTCGCCCCAGGTGGCGGCGGGAAAAACAATGTCGGCGAAAGTGGTGCCGATGGGATCCACAGGGTAGATGTCCTGGTCGAACACCACCATTCCGCCGGAATCCGCCCGGCGCTTGAGGGTGGCGATGATCTCCTCTTTTTCGAAGGAGCGCACCTGGTGCGGGTTGGTGGTCACCAGCCGGTGGAAGGCGTTCTGCATGCCCTGGGAGCCGCACATGGATTGGATCCAGGTGGTGCCGATGGCGTAGGCCAGCCGGGTGTGGCCGGAAACCAGCCAGCGGTCCGTATCCAGCGCCCGGCGGCGGCGGCCGGGCACTTTTTCCGGGGATTTGTTGCGGGGATACTTGCCGCCGCGCAGCCCGCCGCGCTGGTGGCCCCCGAAACGCCCCAGCATCTGGCCGGGCCGCCCGCCGGCGCCCACCACCATGGCCAGCGAGGAGACGGCAATGGTGGCCCCCGTATTGTTGGACCAGTACAGCCCCTTCTCGATGCCCACCGAAGTCTTGGGCCGCCGGCCCTTGCGCGGCTTGGCCAACATGGTGGCCGCCCTGACGAGTTTGGTCTTGCTCACCCCGGAGATGCGGGCGGCATTGTTCAGCTCATACTCGGGCCGGGAGGTGACCCATTTTTTCCAGTCCGCGAAGCCTTTGGTCTGGAATTTCCCCCAGGTGGTGCGCCACTGCCAGGGGGTGTTGCGGGTGCCCTGGCCGAAGCCGGAACTGGACTCCCATTTGCCGTTGACCCAGAGTTTAATCCACTCCTTGTCTTCCCAGCCTTTTTCCACGATGTAACGGGCGATGGCATTGAGCACCACGTTGTCCGTACCGGGATAAAGATCCAGGTGCAGGCCGCCGTACTTGACGATGTGGGCCGTGCCCGCGGTTTGCCGCGGATTGAGCACGATCGCCTTCTGCCTGCCGCTCTCGATGGCCGGCTTGATAAACTGGGTGTAGATGATGGTCTTGGTCTCGTAGGGGTCGGTGCCGCAAATCAGCAGCACCTCCGCATCCCCCCAGTCCTTGTACGCGGGTGCGAAGTTGTCGAAGCCCGCATCCCGGAAGCCGGGGGTGGACGAGACGTCGGAAGGCGTGTCGTGCCAGGTGAAGGCCGCGGTCTTGATGTGGCGCAGGGCCAGCTTGGTGATGGCGTAAGTGTTTTCGATGTACTCGTAACTGTACGTCTTCACCGAAAGCGCGTTGTGGCCGTGGGTGGAAATGACGTGGCGCATCACCTTTGCCGCCACATCCAGGGCGAAATCCCAGGGCACCGGCATCAGCATTCCGTGCACACGCACCATGGGGCTCTTCAGGCGGTCGTGGGTGGGCGTGGCCGGGTTGTAGCACTTCTGGGCCAGCAGGCCCCCGCGAATGGAGGAGTCGCCGTTGAGGTTCACCACCTTTGCCTGCTTGTCGGGCAGGATGACCACGTGGTGCGGCCGCCCCTTGTGCAGCACCACGTTGTGCTGGGTGGGGGCCACCCACTCCTGGAACGGCCGCAAGGGAAAATTCACGCCAAAGGCGTTTTGCCCGGCCTTGGGCCCGCCCATCCTGCCCACCGGCCAGCGGTAAACCTTGTACCCGCAGGCGACGATACAATAGTCGCACGCGGTGGTCAGCACATCCGCATCCTTAGGCGGGATGATGCTCTTGTCGTCGGGGATGAAATACGGAGCTGTCATGATAATTCCTCTATGCTTTCAGGTTGTCGTAGCGGCCGAAGATCAGTCCGATCATCCCCACCGCATAGATGGTGTTTCCCCGCACCTCCAGCAGCACCTGCGGCAAGCTCTGGTAGGCCTGGCCGGACACGATGATGCCGTAGCGGGTGAGATCGAAGGTGGAAAGATGGAACGGGCAGGCGCCCAGGGTCTTGGTCTTTGCCTTGTAGGCGCCGGAGAGCGGCCCGCCCTGGTGGCTGCAGACGGCGTTGAACGCCACCACGTCCGCGCCCGCGCCCACGCCACCGCCCGCCTTCGTGCCCAGCTTGACCAGCACGGAGTGGGAGTGTGCGCCGTTGTCCGGATAATTGAAGAATTGCGGCTGGTCCCTCTTCAGCCGGTCCAGCCGGCCGATTTTCTTGCGGGGGTAGCGCACGATGGTCGCGGCACGGGCCCCGGAGAGGCCCGGCACGTGAACCATCACCGTCATGGTGGTCAGGGCCGCGCCGCCGGCAAACAAGAACTTGCGGCGGCTGACCAGGCAGCCCATTTCTCCGCCTTGGTTTTGCAGCTTGTCGTTCATCTTCCTGCTCCGTCCAAAGTTGTCAGCGGGCCTTGGCGACCGGATCGCCCAGCGGCGCGTATTCCGGCAGTTCAGGCGTGACCATCTTTATTTCATCGCCGGAGAGCGCCTCCAGAAAGGCCACCAGCGCTTCCTTCTCCTCGTCGCTCAGGTTGAGTGGTTGGAGGATGCGGGTCTTGGTGCCGAAGGTGTTCTCACCGCCGCCCTCGTCATAGAAATCCACCACCTCCTCCAGCGTGAAGAAGGCGCCGTTGTGCATGTAGGGAGCGGTGTAGGCGGTGTAGCGCAAACCAGGGGTGCGGAACTTGCCCATGTCGGACTTTTCCTTGCTGCGGAAATAAAGCCCAAGATCGTCCTTGGTTTTCCGGTAGAGCTCCTCCGTGACGCCCTTGGCATAGAGCTCAAAACGGAAAGTAATCTGCTTCAATCCGTCTTCCGCCCAAGCTTCGTGCCTGGGAACGCCCAGGTTGTAGTAGAACCGATCGCTCAGCAGCGCACCGTTGTGGCACTCCGTGCAATTGGCTTTGCCCTTGAAGAGCATCAGCCCTTTTTTTTGCTGCGCATTGAGTGCCTTCTTGTCGCCCCGCAGGTAGCGATCGAACGGGGTGTCGGTCTGGATCAGCGTGCGCTCGAACGCGGCGATGGCGCGCCAGGCGTTGCGGATCAGCGGCCACTCGTCGCCGAAGATCTTCCGGAAACGCTTGCGGTACTCGGGAATCAGCGCCAGCCGGGCTTCCATCACGTCATCTTCGCCGTTGCCGGCCACGCCCCCCCGCGCCGCCGTGCGGGCCTGGCCCTCCAGGGATTTGGAAGAGCCGGCCCAGAATAACTTGCCGTAGTAGGCCGAGTTGATGATGCTCTGGCCGTTACGCCAGTGCACGGCGCCCGGATAGCCCCGGCTCACCTCCCCCGGATCGGCCCAGCCGTCCTTGGGGCTGTGGCAATCCGAGCAGGCGATGGAAGCGTCTCCGCTGAGACGGGTGTCGAAGAACAACAGCTTGCCCAGCTCGATCTTGGCCTTGCTCTGCTTGTTGTCCGGGGGGATGGGTACTGGTCCCAGCGTGGCCAGGGGCGCATCCTGGTCCGGATCGCCCTTGGCGGAGACGGGGAGGGACCACGACCATGCCGCCAGCATGAACGTCATCAGCGTGATCAGCAGATACCTTGTTCTATTCATGGCTGCTTCCTCCTAGTTCCTTGCGTTCCACCAATCGGGGATCGGCTTGTACTTGATGTCGATTTTCTCTTTCAGCACGAATTGCGGCGAGGTGAGCGGATCCCCGGACAGGGCTTCCAGGAATGCCACCAGATCCGCCTGCTCGGAACGGCTGAGACCGAGCGGCTTGACACGGGAATCCTTGTTGGGGTCCTTCCCGCCGCCCCGGTTATAAAAGGCCACCACGTCCGCCAGCGTCCTGAAGGTGCCGCTGTGCATGTAGGGAGCGGTGTATTTGAGCTCGCGCAGGGTGGGCGTGATAAACTTGCCTATGTCCGCCCGCAGGTTGTTGCGCACGGCACAACCGGGGTCGCGGCGCAGGTTCATGTAGTTGTCGATCCCCATGAACTTCGCGAATGCGATGAAGGCCACGTGGCGCAACGGCTCGCGGAAGATCGCCGGATTTTCCGGAACGCCCAGGTTGTGGGGTTTGCCATCGGAAAACAGGGGCCCGCTGTGGCAGCCCGCGCAGCCGCCCTTGCCGGAGAACAGCTTTCGCCCACGTTTGGCGGCGGCGGATATGCGCCCCTTGTCGAAGGGGACGTTCCTTGAGGTCAGGCTTTTCAGGTACTCGGGAATCGCCTTGCGCACCCCGCCGTTGGAGGGTTCGCCCATGCCGGCGCGCTTGAACAGCTTCAGGTAGACCGGATCCTGCTTGAGCCGCTCCTGCATCACGCGCATGTCCATGTTCATCCAGATCGACTCGGTGAGTTGATCGCGCGTGACGTCGTTCAGATTGGTGCCAATGCGTCCATCGTGGAACCACACCTTCTTGTGCGCGGTATTGATGAGCGTCGGGGTGTTGCGGAAGCCCTTGGTCCCCGGATAGGCCTTTGAGAGCGGCAGCCCGTCGGAAAACCCCTTTTTGGGGTTGTGACAGGTCGCGCAACTGAGACTGGCGTCGCCCGAAAGGCGCTCGTCGAAAAAGAGCCGCTTGCCGAGTTCAGCCTTGTTTTTGTCAAATTTGAGGGCGGGCAACGGGCCGATCTGGGCGGCAGAAAGCACGCCTCCGCACACCATTATCAGGGCCAGCAGGGCCCCGCTCTTGAATCTCATGTCTTCTCCTTCTCTGCTCGTGGGAGGTGTTAGCGCCCGCGCCGAGGGCCCGGTTTGCGATTGCCTTCCGCGCGCGGCCGCTGCTTCATTTTTTTTCGCTCTGCATCGGGCGCCAATTCTCCCGCCCGCCGGCGGCTGAGCCGCACAAACCACCATTCCCCCAGGAAAACCAAGGCCACCGCCAAAGCCGAGAACACATACAAGGAAGCCGGCGCCTGCGTTTCCAGGGCGATAAAGCTCCAGGCGGAGAGGGACATAATCAGCCCGTGCTCGCCGTTGGAGCCGTCCCAGGCGTTGAAGGCCATCGGCATCAGGCGGCCCTCCTGAAACTGAATGTCGCGGCGGACGTCCTCCGTCTTCAGGGCGCGCACCATCACCACCCGCCACTGGCCGTCCTTCCAATCGCCGCCGCCCCGCACCTGCCGGTCTTTTTCTCCCTGGGCCGTCAGCGGTTTCCTGAAGCCCTTCGCGTTGTACTCCCCAACGGGGTTCGCGCCCCGCGCCTGCAGGTCGGATTTCCACATCCACAGGTTCACCGGATTGCTCGCGTCACCCCTGAAAAAGTGGGGCTTGCGCGCCCCATCCCGCAGTTTGACGGGAAACTGCACGGCGATGGCGTCGCGGAAGGTTCCCGTCTTGCGGGGGATCTCATCGAACGCCTTGACGTAGGTGTTCTCGAAGGTTTTCACCTCCAAATCCTCATGGTGTTCCACGTCCCGGATCGGGTCGTCCCACACCACGCGCAGCGCGATTTCCTCTTGGTTGTAAATGGCCTGTACCTCCACCAGGTCCACCGAGATGTTCTGCCAGCGGGGCTTGGCCAGCACCTGCCCGGTGAGGGGCACCCGCAGGGTTTGGGCTTGCCGCCAGGCCTCGTCTTCGGGATTTTCGGGCAGTGGCCCTTCGATGCGCCGGGCCTTGAGCACCACCTCCTCGCTTTCGCGGCTGGAGGCGACGGTGGAAATGTAATTGGCCAGGTGCCAGCGTTCCTCCTCCGTCAGGGATTTTTTGAAGGAGGGCATGGGTGTGCCGTTGACGCCGGTGGAGAAGCGGTAAAAGATATCCCTCGGCATCGTACCGCCCTTGAGGTTCCAGCCCCGGGTCAGATTGCGCACGCGCACCTTGAAGCCCCAGCCATCCTCCAGCGTGTCGGATTTCTGGCCGTCCCCTCGTCCGCCGCGGCCGTGGCACTCGTAACAGCGGGCCCGCTCGAACACCTCGCGCCCCTTGGCGACGCTCTCCTCGGAGAGGGCCACGGGGTTGGCCGCGCTCACCACCTGTTTTTCCGGGTCGTACTCCTCGTCGGAGAATTCCTCCGTGAAGGTCTTGACGTAATAGAGCACCTTCCAGCGCTGCGCCTCGCTCAGGGTCAGCTCCCAGCGGGGCATGGCCGTGCCGGGCAGGCCGCGGCTGATGGCGCGGAACAGATCGCCGTTGGTGGGCAGCTCGCCGGAGTTGGTCGTGCGCAGTTTGAACATGCCCACGGTAAAGTCCCGGGGGCGGGGGTCCAAGAAGTCCGCGGCGGGGCCGTTGCCGTCGCCCTCCTCCCCGTGGCAATAGACGCAGCGGTCGAAGTAGATCACGCGCCCCTCCTCGCGGGTGCGGTCGTTTTCCGGCGGACGCCCTTCCTGGGCCAGAAGCTCCCCTCCTCCCAGCCCGGTGGACGGCGCCGGCGCTACGAACACCATTAACGCCGCCGTGAGCAGCACCAGCGCCAAGGATGGCGCCGGCGGTACGGCTGCACTCAAACAGGCTGCGATTCTGCCTTGCATTCCTCGTCTCCGAACCCGGCTATTCCAGCTTTTCCGGCGTGCGCGGCCCGACGCCCGAAATGAAGTACTCGCCCAGCAGCACCTTCCACCGCTCCTCTTCGGAAAGATCCAACTCCCAGATGGGCATGGCCGAATCCCATGGAGTGGACGCGGAGGGCAGCCCCGGCCCGCCCTTGGAAACCCGCCAGAAGGCGTAGGACTCCACCACGGTGGGCAACAGCCCTGGGTCGCGGAAGTTGGCGGGCTTCAGGCGGAACCCCCGCGCCATGGGGCCCGCCCCGTTGGCCTGCATCCCGTGGCAGGGCCGGCAGTTGATGGCGTAAAGGGCGGCCCCCTCGCGCATGTTCCGCTCCACCAGTTTTGCGCGCCCTTCGCCCGGCCCCGGCTTTTGCTCCCCTTCCTGCCCGCTCTGCTCCTGCTCCGCGACAAAGGCCTTGACCTGCTCCCCCGTGGGGTGGCGCGCGGGGCTGGTCATTTGCTCGAATTTCCTGGGCATGGTCGGGTGTTGCATGCGCACACCGGTGGGGCTGGAGAGGCGGGGCAGTCCGTCCGCGAAGTAGCTCCCCCCCACCGCCAGGGGAATCAGCGCCAGTACCGCCAGCCGCGCCGCGCCCGTCCGCCCCGCGCCGGGCGCGGCGAAGAAGCGGAAGAGCGGCTGCAAAAAAGCGGCCCGGCGCCGGGCGCTGGAGGCGATGTAAATGAACAACCCGGCCAGAATGAGCAGGCGGTACATGCCAAGCGAGGCGGAGGGCATGGGCAGCGGCCGCGAAGCCCCCACAGCCCATTGCGACACCGCGGGAAAGAGCAGTTCCAGCCCCCCGTAGTAGACGGCGAGGTAGAACAGCACTGCCTTCCAAAACAGGTTCAGGCGCGGCTTGCTAACCATTTTTCCCCTTTCCGGCGGGCTTCCCGGCGCCGTCCGGCCGCTCTTCGTTCTGCCCATCCTCACCGTCTGCTTCCTTCTCCTGGTCTTCTTCCTCCTCGTCCTTCTCTTCCGTGCCTTCTTCGGGTTTTTCGCCCGTCAGCTTCATCACGAAAGCCAGCACATCGTGGAATTCCTGCACGTTCAGGTCATCGGCGAAGCTGCCGGGCATGATGGAGATTTCCTGCGGCACCACTTCCTTGACCTCCGCGCGGGGAATGGTGAGCAGTTCCCCCGTATCGGTTTTCAGGGAGACATGTTGCGGTGTGTCCTCCTTCAGGATGCCGGTGAGCAACCGTCCGTCCGTGGTTTCCACCAGGTAGGGTTCGTAGCCGCTGGCTATCTGGGCGCTGGGCTCCAGGATCGACTCGACGATAAATTTGGCGGTGCGGGTGCCGGCGACGGTGGTCAGTTCCGGGCCCACGTCGCCGCCCTTGCCCTCCACCGTGTGGCAGCGAGCGCAACCCGCGTTGCTCTCCTCGTCAAAAAAGAGCTCCTGCCCTTCCTCCGCGTCTCCGGCGATGTACGGTTCCCAGGGCGAGGCGTCCGGCTCCCGAGCCGCCGCCAGGATCACCCGGGGCAGCTTGATGGCATCCGGATCGACCTCGCCGCCCAGGCTTTGTAGAAAGAGGATCACGGCTTTTACCTCGTCTGGGGAGAGCTTGACCGGGGGACGGTAGACCAGCGGCATTTCGTCCTTGTAGCCGCTCACCACGTACGCGCTGGGGTCGGCCAGCGACTCCACCAGGTATTCCGTGGCCGTGTAGGGTCTGCCGGTGGCTTTGGCGCGCTCCTGTGCCCGCGCTTCCGCCCGCACGGCCAGGGGTTCTCCGAACTGGGCGTTGACGCCGTGGTTGGGGCCGCGGATGGCGCTGCCCTGATCCCCGACGCTGTGGCAGGTGGAACATTTTCCCCTGCCGAAATAGATGGACTCGCCCGCCTCCGGGCTGATCCCTTCCACGGGCGCCTTGGCTACGCCGCCGCCCGAAACGGCGGTCACCACCTCGCCCAGGTAGGCGAACAGCCCCAGCACAACCAGCACAAACGTCCCCACTGAAGCGCCGTTTTTTACCGCGGGATTGAGTTGGCCCGGCCGGATCACGATCCACTCCTTGCCGGCCGGCGCGCGGCCAGCTTATTGTCCGCGGACGGTCCACGCTTGCCCCGCTCGCCCATCTCGCTCAACCAGAAGGCGAGTAGCACCAGGATGAAGAAGGTGAGGGTGGTGAAGGCGATCACCTTGACGGCGTAGGCGTTGGTCGGCGTGAAGGCCCAGTCGGAGGTGTCCTGCAACACGCCGAAGACGTGCCAGTTTTCCCGCAGCCCGGAACGAATGAAGCCCATGATGCCCATGGTCAGCACCGCCCAAAGGGAGAGCAGTATGAGCACGTACTGGCTGATGGCGGGCATGCGGCCCCAGCGCAACCTGCCCAGGCTTTCCGCCCCACGGAAGATCACAATGTCGATGGCGGAGTTGACGATGATGCAGCTCAGTAGGGAAATCCATTGGGCCACCGCCAGGTTGCGCAGCAGGGGACTGGCCCCGGCCATCACGACGAATC
>CBDUSX010000043.1:0-15636 GCA_965369935.1 uncultured bacterium | reverse complement strand
GGGGTGGGCCGGTCCCGCCCTGGGCGGTGGAGGCGTGCGCCCCGGTGTGTCCGGGGTAGTGGGCCGGAGTGGGGGCGTGGGTCCTTTTGCGGGGACTGCTCCGCCTTCGCGCGGGTGCGTGGTCTGCCGCATCGCGTCGGCAAGGGCGCTGATTGCGGTGTGGCCGGTTCACGGCCCGCGAAACGAGAGAACCCGGCCGGAAGGGCGTTGGCCGTCTTTCGGGCTTGAACATCAGGAGTGTCACGTAGGGCGCCACGGCTCCTTGCTGGAAGCGAGCAGCTGGGAAGCGAATTTTATCGCTGCCAGGCCGGGTTGCCCTTAAATCGCCGCGGGCGTGTAGGTCCCGCGGTGCTCCCGCTTGCGAGGCGGGATATGCGGTGGGCTCGTCAGGGATATGGCGGGTCGCGATCGAACACGGAGGACAGATCATGGTTTTGCGAATCAATCAGAACATCTCGGCCATCAATGCCCAGAGGCAGTTGGCCATCAATGACCGCGCCCTGGCCAAGTCCCTGGAAAGACTGTCCTCCGCGCAACGGGTCAATCGTGCGGCCGACGGACCGGCCAGCCTGATCATCTCCGAGCAGATGAGGGCCCAGATCGGCGGCCTCAACCAGGCGATCGACAACTCCGAGATTGCGGTCGGCATGGTGCAAACCACCGAAGCCGCGCTGATCGAGGTCACCAACCTGCTCACCAGCATGCGGCAGCTCGCCATCGCCTCCGCCAACGAGGGGGCCAACGACGAGAACATGCTGCAGGCCAATCAGTTCGAGCTGGAAAACTCCCTCGACACCATTGACCGCATCACGCGGAACGCGCAGTTCGGCGTGAAAAAGCTGCTCGATGGCTCCACGGGCGCCAACGGCGTGTCCATAGGGGAGGGGCTGGATTTCATTCTCGCCGCCCCGGAAACCCGCGCCTCGCCCACGGAAGGCTACGACGTGCGGGTGCAGCAACTGGCGACCCAGTCCGCCTTGCGCGGAAACGTGACCCTGACTCAGGAGATGGTGGACGCAAGCGAGGAGATCACCATTTCGGAAGGCGGGCGGACGGTGCAATTTACCACCACGCCTGGAGAAACGGTGGCCCAGAGCATGGGCAAGCTGCGCAATGAAATCGAGGCAAACGGCCTCGATCTCCAATTCAGCGTGCTCGAAGACGGCAGCATTGAGCTTGTTCACAATCAGTTCGGCGAAGATCACGTCTTCAGCGCCTCTTCCTCCACCGCGGGAGTGCTGTCCGACGAAGCCAGCGTGATGACGCAGGGCGTGCTGGGCCGTGACGTTGTCGGCACCATTGACGGAGAGGTGGCGATCGGTGAAGGACAGGTGCTCACCGGCGGCGAAGGCACCCGCATCCAGGGTCTTAAGGTGCGCTACACCGGAAACGTGGTGACCGATGCGGACGCCGGGGAAGGCACGGAGTCCGCGGGGCGGGTTTCCGTCTTTCAGAACTCCCTGATCTTCCAGGTCGGCCCCAACGTGGGTCAGACGGTCTCCATTTCGATGGTGAACACCAACACCCGCGTGCTGGGGCGGGGCGTGACCAACGAAAGCGGCTACAAGAGCATCCGCGATCTCGACGTGCGTGGTGCGCAGGGGGCAGAGGACGCCCAAAAGCTGGTGGACAAGGCGATCAACGAGGTCAACGTGGTGCGGGCCGCCCTGGGGGCCTTCCAGAAAAACACCCTGGAAGCGAACCTGCGGCAGTTGCGGATCAACACCGAGGAGTTGATCAACGCCCAGTCCATCATCCGGGACGCGGACATTGCCAAGGAGATCACCGACTTCACCCGGAACAAGATCATGGTGCAGTCGGCGACGGCCATGCTGGCCCAGGCCAACCAGGTGCCGAGGAGCGTCCTGACGCTGCTCGGATAAATTATTCCGCGCCGCCGCGCCCTCCCCCGCGCAATAAGGGGGACGGCACGGCGGCATGAGAAATCCGATTGTTTTTCCCCTGCCGGGCGGCAGAGCCCGGGAAAGGAGGAAACGGCATGAGCTTGACCATTAACGGATTGGGGGGGTCGTATACCCCCCGGCACAGGGCGTCGCCGCGAAAAGCCAGGCGGGGCCAACCACCGCCCGATGCGGAATCCGGCGCGGGCGCACCGTCCCATGAACTGGGGCAGGGCATATGGCAGCCCGAACAGTCCCGGGCGGAAGTTGCCGCGCTGACCCAGGCCATCCAGGCCACGGAGACCGCCGGCAAAATCGTCGGGGCCGCCGCGGGCGGGCTGAGCAAGATCGCCGATTGGCTCGCGGTGATGCGCGGGCAGGTGGAACGGGGCATCGAATTGGCGGAAGCGGCTGCCGGGCCGCCGCCCGATCTGACGGCAAACCAGCGGGAGCTCGATGCGGCCCGCTCGGAGATTGCCGAGTTGGTGGATTCCGCCCTGTTCGGCCGGCTCAGGCTGCTCGATGGCGGGCTGGGCTGTACCGGAAAGGCCTTTGGCGAGGGGCTCGAGTTCGTGCGGGCTCCGCCGGAGGTGCGCTCCTCCTCGCCGGAAGGCTACGCGGTCTGGGTGAGCCAGGAGGCCACGCGGGCCTCCGCCCTGGTGCAACTGGAGCAGGCTTCGCTGAGCGGGGGGCAGGCGCCATGGCTGGCCATAGAAGCGGAGGGCGGGCGCGCGGCCTATGCGCCGCGTCCCGGCCAGAACACGCAAGAGATCGTGGAGGGGCTGAACAGGCAGGTCAGGGAACAGGGGCTGGAGGTGGTGTTGGCATGCACCGCCGGAGACTTGGTGCTGGTGCACCACAACAAGTACGGATCGGCGCACCGCCTTTCGCTGCACAGCTCGTTGCCCGGCGTGTTTTCACTGCCCGATGGGCGGCCCCTGCCGGTGGACAACGGCCTCGACGTGGAGGGCTCCATCAATGGCGAGCCGGCCACGGGCCAGGGCCAGATCCTGACCGGATGCGCGGGAAACCGCTCCACCGGCGGGCTGGCCGTGCGGTTTTCCGGGAAACTCCCGGCCACGGGCGCCGTCGCGCCCAGGCATGCAAGTCTGGAGCGGCTCAGGATCGCCCCGGAGGAGGGCGAGCAGGAGGGACATCTGGTGGGCAGGGTGATCGTCGCCCAACAGCCCCTGGTGCTGCGCACGGGCGCGGGCAGGGGCCGGGCGATCACCATCCGGCTCAATTCGGTGCACCCCAGCCGCCTGGGCCTGGGCGTGGAGAACGAGAGCGATTTCCGCTCCGTGGACGATGTGCGCCTGGGCGGGGCGGCCGAACTCCACAGCGCCTTGCAGGTGCTGCGGCGCGCCGAGCAGGAAGTGAGCGAAGCCCTGCGGGGCCTGGCCGATTTGTCCGGCTCCGTGCTGGTGGAGAGCTTGTCCCGCCTGCGGGCGCAGGCGGAGGAGAAGCAGAGCTTGTTTACGAACATCGCGGATGCGCGCGGCGCCCAGCTGGTGGCCAGCGCCCTCCGCGCCCATATGCAGTCGCAAGGGCAGCTGGCGCTGCAGGCGCAGACGAGCCCCTTGCCGGGAGCCATGATGCGGCTTCTCGACGGCGACACGGCCCAGGGCTATCACCTGGGCCGGGAATGCTGAACCGCCGCGCCGGCCGGGGGATGACGCCTCCGGGCGCGCGGGTTTGAAAATAACCCTCTCCTTCGGGGAGTGGGGCTGAAGAATTGGACATCGCCGGTGTGCGGACATGCTCAGGCATTCCGCGCCGCCGGGGGTGGTGTGTGGTACTCCGTCCGGCGCGCATGGCTTCGGGCGGGAAGCCGCGAGGCAATTCGTCCGATCTGTCTGGATTCGGGCGAAGCACCGCGCGGCAATCCGCGGGGGCGAATATCCGCGCATCCCGCGGTGCGGATTTGTGTGACCCGGCCTCCAGCGGGAGGTCAGGATGAATGGGGCGCTCCGCCGAGGGGCGTCCCCGTGCGTCAATGCGTGGACTGGTGCGCGCATTGGGATCAAGCGGTGCGCCGCGCGAGCGGCGCCGCTTGAGAATCAGCGGCTGGAGGCCGGGACTTTTAATCAATGAGGTCATTATGACCCTGCGAATCAACAACAACGTTCCCGCATTGAAGAGTTTGCGGAACCTGGACGAAACGAGCCGGAGCCTGGCCGATTCACTTGAGCGGCTGTCTTCCGGCTTCAAAATCAACAAAGGGGCCGACAACCCGGCGGGGTTGATCATTTCCGAGCAGATGCGCGCCCAGATCGCCGGTCTGAATCAGGCAATCGCCAACTCCGAGTTGGACAACACCATGATTCAAACCACCGAGGGCGCCCTGACCGAGGTGAACAACCTGCTGATCCGGATCCGGCAGCTGGCCCTGCAGGCGGCCAATGAAGGGGCCGGCGACACGGCAACCCTGGAAGCCGCCCAGCAGGAGATTGACAACGGCATCTCCTCCCTGTCCCGGCTGGCCGAAACGGCCCAGTTCGGCAAGAGGAAACTGCTGGACGGCAGCACCGGAATTTCCGGAGAGGCCCAGGGCGCCGGCCTGGTCTTCCTCGGTGGAACGGTGAACACCGCTACCTCGCCCATCGAAGGCTTCGTGGTGGACATCACCCAGGTGGCGGCCCGGCCCTTTCTCGTCGGAAGCACGGCGCTTACCGACGACAACGTGCGCGGCCTGGACATTACCCTGTTCGTGGGTGGAAAGACCGTCAGGGTGCGCTCGAAGGAAGGCGATACGGCCCTCAACTTCTTCGGCAAGCTGCGCTCGCAAGTGCAGCAGACCGGACTGGCGGTCACCGTGAGCCTGAGCGAAGGAGGCATCATTTCCATCGTGCACGACGATTTCGGCAGCGAGCCCACCTTCCGGGCGGTGAGTTCCGTGGCCGGGGTGGTCTCTGAGCAGGCGAACATCGTGCAGCAAGCCGTGTCGGGCACGGACGTCCAGGGCACCATCGCCGGCGAGGCGGCGGTGGGCAAGGGCCAGATCCTGAAAGGTGTTCCCGGTTCGGAGAACTCCGATGGCCTTTCGGTGCGCTATGCCGGGCCGCTGGAGGTGGTGCAGGAAGTCGGGCCGGATGGACAGCCGGTGCTGGAGCGGCGTCCCGTGATCGGGCCCGTAGGCACGGTCAACGTGGCCAACAATTCCCTCCGCTTCCAGATCGTGCCGGACGCGACCCAAAAGACCGTGGTGGCGCTGCCTTCGGTGAGGCCGCAGTTCCTCTCCCGGGCGGTGGACAACGAGAGCGGGTTCAACAACCTGTCGGAAATTAACGTGCGCACCGCCCAGGGCGCGGCGGATTCCATCCGGCTGGTGGACGCGGCGCTTGACCAGTTGAACCTGACCCGCGGCCGGCTCGGCGCATTCCAGCGCAACGAGGTGGAGAGGAACATCGCCACCCTCAGAGTCGCGGTGGAAAACCTCACCGCGGCGGAATCCACGATCCGTGACGCCAACGTCGCGGAAGAAATCGTGGAAGCGACCAAGAAGCAGATCAAGCTGAAGGCCAACACGGCGGCATTGGCCCAGGCCAACAAGCTTCCCGCGACGGTGATTGATCTGATTCGGTGAGGCGGAACCGGAGGGTTGAGGAAACGGCAACGGCAAAGGGCCGCGGCGGCGCCGACACCGCCACGTCCCCGGTGCCCCGGCGGTTTCACAAACGGTATGGACGCGCCTGCATGGCGCTGAAATTCATGAACGGGAGAATACTCATGCTGTTGCAGATCAACCGATCAGGGCGGCGGGGAATTCGCGGATTTCCGCCCCCGCTTCCAGCGGCAAACCTGCGAGGCTTGCTGTTGGCGGTACTGCTCGCCGGGGTGGCGGCTTGTACGGACGGGTTGCCGCGGGCGGTGCTGCAGGATGAATCCTGCGTGCAGAAGCGGCTGGACGCGGCGGTGATTTCCTATGAGGACGCCAAGAGCCAGTTCGCCCAGCACTTCAAGTTGCGCACCGACACCTCGCTCCGCTTCGCCTATCAGGCGAGCGTGGATTCGACGCGGCTGGCACGGTCAATCAAGACCTGCTTCGACTTCGACCGCTCCTTCATTCCGGCGGCGAAGGACCTGCTCCGCTCCAACCGCATATTACGGCGGCTGGTGCGCTCCAATCTGCGCGATCCCGACCCACAGCAGGCCATCGGCGTGTTCGGAGAACAGTACCGGGAGATTTTTAAAAATGATATTAACTGATTATATAGGAATAACAGGAAGATAGGACCAGACTGCATTGAGCGATGCGCTCGATTTGGAAACGCCTTCCCCGAAAATCGAGGGAGGTTGAGATCCCGTGTGATGGGGCAAATCCGGAGCCAGGCCACCATGAAGTGGAAAAGCGAGGATACCATTGCCGCCATCGCAACTCCGGTCGGAATCGGAGGGGTCGGGATCGTCCGTCTCAGCGGAAGCGGGGCGGTGGCGATCGTGGACCCGCTGTTCTCGCCGGCTGCGGGGAGTTCCCTGGCTGAAGCCGAGTCGCATCGCATCGTCCATGGATGGATTTACAAAGACGGCGCCCCGCTGGACGAGGTGCTGGTGGCGGTCATGAGGGCCCCACGCTCTTACACCCGGGAGGATGTGGTGGAAATTCATTGTCATGGTGCGCCGCTGGTGTTGCGGACGGTGCTCGATCTGGCCCTGGCCTCGGGGGCGAGGCTGGCCGAGCCGGGAGAATTCACCATGCGCGCTTTTTTTAACGGGCGGATAGACCTGACCCAGGCCGAGGCGGTGGCGGACATCGTCCGCGCCCGCTCCGAGGCGGGCTTGCGGGTATCGGTCAACCAGTTGCGCGGCAGGCTGTACGAGGCCATCGGGAGCCTAAAGGAGGAACTGGGCCATGTGGCGGCCCTGCTGGCGGCGGGAATTGACTTTCCCGAGGACGACATCGCCAGGGTGCAGCGCGAGGAAATCCGCGCGAGGCTGGATGCGGGCCGCGAGCGCCTGGGCGAGCTGGTGGCGGGGGCGGATCAGGGCCGTATCCTGAGAGACGGGCTGGGCGTGGCCATTGCGGGGCGGCCCAACGTGGGCAAGTCCAGCCTGCTCAACGCGCTGCTGCGGGAGAACCGGGCCATCGTGACCGACATTCCCGGCACCACCAGGGACACCCTGGAGGAAGCCGCGGTGGTGGGCGGGGTGGTGCTCCGCCTGACGGACACCGCGGGCATCCGGCACAGCGAAGAGCCGGTCGAAAAGGAGGGCGTCGCCCGCAGCCGCGGGGCGCTGGCCGAGGCGGACCTGGTGCTGCTGATGCTGGACGGCGCGGAGCCCCTGACCACGGACGACACCGATCTGCTGGCGGGAGCCGACCCGGCACGGACGCTGGTGGTGGTGAACAAGCGCGATCTGATGAAAACGCCCGAGGCGCCCTGGACGGAGCAGGTGCGGGCATTCGAGCACGTCGTGCTTTCGGCGCTGACCGGCGAGGGCCTGCCCGAGCTTGAGCAAGCCATCCGCGCATGGGCCTTCCGGGAAGACCGGCCCCTCAGCGAGCACGGCATGATCACCAACCTGCGGCAAAAACACGCCGCCCAACGCGCCCTGGAAGCGGTGGAAGCCGCCCTGGAGGGGCTGGAACAGGGAATGGGTGAAGAATTGCTGGCGGTCGATTTGCAACGCGCCCTGGACGCCCTGGGCGACATCGTGGGCGAAACCACGGCGGATGACCTGCTGGAACGGATTTTCGCGGAGTTCTGCATTGGCAAGTAAGGATCAGGCGCCTCTCGCCGCGGATATGCTGAGGCTGCTGGAGGAAAAACTGAGCGTGATGCGGGAGGTGTTCGCAACAACCCAGGAGGAATTGCTGCTGGTGGACCTGGAGGGCCTGACGCCCCTGCTTGAGAGAAAAGAGCGCCTGTTCGGCAAGATCATCGCCATTGACCAACAGCTGGAAGGCGCCGGCGGCCAGACGCTCCAGGACGCCCCGCAGTTGGTCGAACTCGCGGATCTGGTGGAGGCCATTATGGAGAACCAAACGGCGCTGGAAGCGCGCATGAATGAAGAGCGTTCCAGGCTGCGCAAGGAACTGCGGGATTTCGATCGGCAGACCCGGCTCAAGCAATACCTGGAGAGGCAGAAACAGACGGAAAGCAGGGTCAATTTGAAGAAGTAGCGGTAAAACCCCAGCAAGGGAGCATTGTCATGGCCATTAAAATCGATTTTGGAAAACTGCTCGATCCGAAGGACAACCGGTTGCCGAAGAAAACCGGCATCGGCGGCAGGCTCAGACCGATCCAGAGCAAGCCCCTGTTCAATCCAAAACTTGCCAGTAATCCGGTGCTGAAAAAGCAGCTGGCGGCCTTCAACCCGACCAATTCCAAGGTTATTCGTGAGAAGACGCTGACCAGGCTGAAGTCCAATCTCGATACGGTCAACCGGCATCTCAAGGCTTCCCAGCAGTTCAAGGGAATTACTTTCGAGTTGAGCAAGGACGCGAACCGTTCCTTCGCCATCATCAAGGACCAACGCACCGGAGAGGTGTTGAAGCAGCTTCCGTCGGAGGCCCTGCTGGGTATTGCAGCGAATTTGAGGAGTATTTCGGGACTGCTCGTAAAGGTTGACGGGTAAGCATGCCTCTATCCAGCTATCAGGTAGAGTGGCTGATCCATCAGCGCCGCCGCTGGCACGGGCTGTTGCAGATGGTGGAACGCGCACTCTTCTCCGGTGGGGACAAGGTGCAGTTGTCCGAAGAGGCCGGGAGTCAAGCCGCGGAGCTCACCCCGCAGCCGCGCACCCCCGTCCGCGATCCGGAGGTGTGGCCGCTGGACGTGGCCGATTCCACCGCCTACCCGCCTTCCGTGGACTATGAGCTGGAGCGGCGCGCCGGGAGCTTCATGGAGCCCAGCTATCCCGCTCACCCTCCCCCCGCGGGCATTCCCAGGGTCAGGCATCCCGAGCCGGACCCGGAGTAAAGCAGAGTAAAGACCCAGGCCGCCGTCTATAATTCATATAAAGGGTATGGCGCGTCCGGCCTCAGGCCATGTTTTGCAGGTAGAGCATCAGATCTTCCATCGTCTCCTGCTGGTCTTCCGCTTCCTCCAACAACAGTTCGTACCGCTCTCTTAACAGATCGATCTCCCCGGCGTCTTCTTCCGCGCCCTCCTCCCGTTCCGGCACGAGCAGCAGGCCGGTGGAATCCTGAAACGCCTCGAATTGCTTTTGCACGTGTCCCAGCAGGTCAATTTCCCTGATCTGCTCGAGCATGGTCACGGTGTTCTCCGGCTCCTTGTCCTTGGCGACCTTTGCCAGCTCGATGTAGTGGCGGGCGTTGCCCAGGCTGCGCTCGAAGTCGCCGACCGCGCTACGATGGGTCTCCAGGTAGGCGGACAACTTCTCGTTGAACACCTCCAGTTCCCGCCATTTGGGATCGGCCATCACGCCCTCGTTCCTGCGTCTTCTGCTTGTCCCCGTGCCGTATGCCGGGTTCCCCCTGTCTATTGTCTATATGGTGGATATCACGATCCATCCCCCATCCAAAAGGGCAATGCGGCCGCTCCGATCCGGGCATCTGCCCAACCATTTCCGAATTCCCGCAAACCCCTCGCAAAGGTGCGGGCTTCGTGCGGTGGGGCCGCCGCCCCGCCAAATGTAAACTCCTTGACATATTTTTGCTCCTTTGCTCTGTTATTGCACTCCAAACAATCCAGGGGAGACTGGGGAAGGCTCCGCTCATCCGCGGGCACTCCGATTTGCCATAATGACTTTGCACAATGACCAGGAGAGAACCGTGATTCGAAAAGCGATGACACTCGCGGCCGCCATCAGCCTGCTGGCCGCATTCTTCGGCGCCCAGGCGCTGTACGCCCAGAAATCCGGGGGAATCCTGAAAATGTACCACCGGGGGACGCCGCCCAGCGGTTCCATCCACGAGGAGGGCACCAACTCGACCCTCACGCCTTACATGCCGGTGATGAACAACCTCATTATTTACGACCAGCACATTGCGCGGAACAGCCTGGACACCATCCGGCCGGACCTGGCAACGAGCTGGAAATGGAATTCGGGCAAGACCAAGCTCACCTTCAAGCTGCGCAAGGGCGTGAAGTGGCATGACGGCAAGTCCTTCACCAGCAAGGACGTGAAGTGCACCTGGGATATGCTCCAGGGGAAGAGGCGCGCCAAGTTCCGCAAGAACCCCCGCAAGTCCTGGTACAAGAACCTGGACAACGTGAGCACCGATGGAAAGTACTCGGTGACTTTCAACCTGAAGCGCCGCCAGCCGGCCTTCATCGCCCTGCTCGCCTCCGGGTATTCGCCGGTCTATCCGTGCCACGTTTCGCCCAAGAAGATGCGCACGAATCCCATCGGCACGGGTCCGTTCAAGTTCGTGTCACTGAAGCAGAACGAGCACGTGAAGTTCACCAAGAACAAGAATTACTGGAAGAAGGGCCGCCCCTACCTGGACGGCATCGAGTGGACGATCATCAAGAGCCGCTCCACGCGGGTGCTGGCCTTCATCGCCGGCAAGTTCGACATGACCTTCGAATCGGACGTCACCATTCCGCTGTTGAAGGACGTGCGTTCCCAGGCGCCCTCCGCGGTGTGCCAGAAGCACACCACCAATGTGAGCACCAATCTGATCGTCAATTCGTACAAGAAACCTTTCGACAACGCGAAAATCCGCAAGGCGATGGTGCTGGCCATAGACCGCAAGTCCTTTATTAAAATCCTCGGCCACGGTGAGTTCACGCAAGGTGGCGCCATGATGCCGCCTCCCGAGGGCGTGTGGGGCATGCCGCCCGAGGTGCTCAGGAAAGTGGCCGGCTACGACCCGGACGTGGCGAAAAACCGCAGGGCAGCCCGCAAAATCATGAAGTCGCAGGGCTACGGACCCAACAACAAGCTCAAGATCAAGGTGTCCACGCGCAATATTGCCATTTACCGGGATGCGGCCGTGATCCTGATGGATCACCTGAAGGAGATTTATTTCGATCCCACCCTGGAAAATATCGAGACCAGCAACTGGCACGCCAAGGTGGCCCGCAAGGACTACCAGGTCGGCCTGAACCTGACCGGGATCGGCGTGGACGATCCGGACGCCAATTTCTACGAGAACTATTCCTGCGGTTCCCAGCGCAATTACACGGGCTACTGCAATCAGGAAGTGGAGAAGCTGTTCGAGCAGCAGTCCATGATGACCGACCAGGAAGCCCGCAAGAAGCTGGTCTGGAAGATCGACAAGAGATTGCAGGAAGATGCGGCCCGCCCGATCATCTTCCATAGTGTCGCGGCGACCTGCCATCAGCCCTATGTAAAGGGGTACACTCAGATGGTGAACAGCCTTTACAACGGCTGGCGGATGGAAGACGTCTGGCTGGACAAGTAGTCCCGCGGCGAACGTCGTTGCATTGTAGTGGTATGGAAAGACGCGAAGGTGCTCCCGCGGGGCGCCTTCGCGTTTCTGTGGGGCTATAATATTTGGGGATGTGGTTTGGGGCAGGTTTTGTGGGAGAATTTGTACGGTATTCACTCTCGTCCTGCCGCATCCGCAATGCGCCGCCATGAACCCGGTTTGATCCAGGAGAGATAGCGTTGAAGACTTACCTCATGCAGCGCTCGTTCCTGATGCTGCTGACCCTGTTCGGGATGTCGGTGCTGATCTTCGTTATGCTGCGGCTGGTGCCGGGCAACATCGCCGATATCCTGTTCGATTCCGCCGGGTTCGTGGACCCGGAGGAGAAAAAGGCCATCGAGGCGGAACTGGGGCTGGATCAGCCCATTGCGGTGCAATACTTCCATTGGATTGGGGGGCTCGTCCAGGGAGACCTGGGCTTCTCCTACGTGTCCGAGTTGCCCACCGCGGAGGTGTTGGCTCCCCGCATCCCCATCACGGCCAAGCTGGCCCTGATGGCGCTCGGTTTCTCGGTGTTGTTCGGGCTGCCCCTGGGGGTCATCAGCGCGGTCAAGCAGGATACCAAGCTGGATTATTTTTTACGGGTGATCAGCCTGAGCGGCCTGTCCATCCCCTCCTTCTGGCTGGCCCTGCTGATTCTGATGTTCTCGGTGGCCGTCTTCGGCAACCTGCCCATTTACCTCGAGCCGCCGGAAACTCTGCTTGACGAGTTGTTGCTCTACATGGTGCCCGCCGCGGCGGTGGGGTTCCGTTCTTCGGCGCTCATCATGCGGCTGACGCGCTCCTCCATGCTGGAAATATTGCGCCAGGACTACATCCGCACCGCGCGCTCCAAGGGTGCGTCCGAACGCACAATCAACTATCACCACGCGCTCAAAAACGCGGTGCTGCCGGTGGTTACCATTATCGGTATCGAAGCGGCCTTTCTGATCGGGGGCCTCATTATCACCGAAACGGTGTTCAACATTCCCGGCGTGGCCCGCTTTCTGGTGGAAGCCATCCAGTGGCGGGACTACCCCATCGTGCAAAACCTGGTGATGTTCATCGCGTTGATCGTGGTGCTGGTCAATTTTACGGTGGACCTGCTCTACGTGGTGCTGGACCCGAGGATCAAATACGCGGGGTAAACCCCGGAGCAAGGAAGGGGGGGGCAGACGCCCGCCACTGTATAATTTGTAGATGGATCCCAATAGCCGGACAGGGGAAAAGTGGTTGAAGTGAATCAAGACATATTCCTGGCGCAGGCCGGGGGCCGGCTCCAGCGGTGGTGGGACGCGGTGGCCTATTTCACGCGCCGCTATCCCCTGGGCGCCTTCGGCGCGGTGGTGATGATGCTGTTCGTGCTGGTCGCGATATTCGCCGAATTCGTGGCTACCCACGACCCCACCAAAACCAACGCCGCCTTACAGTTGCTGGGCCCCCGCTGGGACGCCTTGATGGGCAACGATTTCATGGGCCGGGACGTGTACAGCCGTATCGTCCACGGCGCCCGCATCTCCCTGATCGTGGGGGTTTCCTCCACGTTGATGGGGGGGGTCACGGGTCTGGTGATCGGGCTGTTGTCCGGCTACCTGCTGGGCTGGTTCGATCTGATCGCCCAGCGCATCATGGACATCATGCAGGCTCTGCCCCTGCTGGTGATGGCGCTGGTGATGGCCGCCGCCCTGGGGCCGTCCCTGCAAAACACCATCATCGCCATCTCCATCCCGCTCGTGCCAAGGGCGGCGCGGGTGGTGCGTTCCAGCACCCTGGCCATCCGGGAAATGCCCTTCGTGGAGGCGGCCAAGGCCATGGGCATGAGCGAGACGCGCATCGCCTTTTTGCACGTGCTGCCCAACATCCTGGCGCCGTTCATCGTGCTGGCCACCGCCCAGCTGGGCGCGGCGATCCTGGTGGAAGCCTCCCTGTCCTTCCTGGGACTGGGGGTGCCGGAGCCGCATCCGTCCTGGGGGCGCATGCTGTCCGAATCGGCGGCCGAGTATGTACGCGCGGCGCCCTGGCTGGTGATCTTTCCCGGCATCGTGATCAGCGCGGCGGTGTTCGGCGTCAACCTGCTGGGCGACGCCATGCGGGACGCCCTCGATCCCCGCCTGCGGCAATGACGAGGCCGTTGAAACCCGGCAAAAGCGCAATGGAAAATCCGCCGGGGCAAGCCGGCCGCCGGATGGGCCGGTGCGCCGCACGGGCGGCAACGAAACGATAAGGCGAAGCAACCCTTACTCCGAACCCCGCGGCCCTCGCCGCTAACCACAGACAGGCAAAACCCGGATGGCCCAGGCAGCAACCGCAGCGATTTCTTCCCGCAAGAGCCTCTCCCTCAAGCCCAGTCCCGCGCCCAAGGCGAAAGCGGCGGACAACATTCTCGAAGTGGAGGGTCTGAAGACCTATTTCTTCACCCGCGAGGGGGAAGTGAGGGCGGTGGACGACGTGTCCTTCAACTTGCGCAGGGGCGAAACCCTGGGGGTGGTGGGGGAGAGCGGCTGCGGCAAGAGCGTCACCTCCCTGTCCATCCTGCGCCTGGTGCCCGACCCTCCGGGCAAGATCGTGGGGGGCAAGGTGCGCCTGGAAGGCAAGGACCTGCTCAAGGTGTCCGAGAAGCAGATGCAGAGCGTTCGCGGCAACGACATTTCCATGATCTTCCAGGAGCCGATGACTTCCCTCAATCCGGTGCTCAACATCGGCCATCAGATCAGCGAAGCCGTGGTGCTGCACCAGGGGCTTTCCAAGAAGGCCGCCCTGGACAAGGCGGTGGAAATGCTGGAACTGGTGAAAATTCCCGAGGCCCGCATGCGGGTGAAGGAATATCCCCACCAGCTTTCCGGCGGCATGCGGCAGCGCGCCATGATCGCCATGGCCCTGTCCTGCAACCCCAGGATATTGATCGCCGACGAACCCACCACAGCCCTGGACGTGACCATCCAGGCGCAGATTTTGGACCTGATCGGGGAGTTGCAGGAGCGGTTCGGCACCGCCGTGATTCTGATTACCCACGACCTGGGCGTGATCGCGGAGACGGCCCAGCGGGTGGTGGTGATGTATGCCGGCAGGAAGGTGGAAGAGGCCGATGTCGGCCCCCTGTTCGGCGAGCCCATGCACCCCTACACCTACGGGCTGATGGCTTCCGTGCCGCGGCTGGACATCGTGCGGGGCAAGGCGGATGAGGGCAACAGGCGGCTGATGGAAATTCCGGGCATGGTGCCGCTCCTGACCAATCTGCCGCCCGGCTGCACCTTCGCGCCGCGCTGCTCCTACGCGGACGACCAATGTGTGAAGCAATTTCCGCCGTACGAGGAAAAGCGCCCGGGTCATTGGGTGGCGTGCTGGCACACGGACAAAGTGAAACGAGGTAGAAAAAATGGCTAAGGCCGCCAGGAAAAATCCCGCCTCGCAGATGGCCGCCAGCGGCGGCAACGGGGTACCCCTGTTGGAGGTTATCGGCCTGAAGAAGCACTTCCCCATCAAGAAGGGCATTCTGGCCCGCACGGTGGGCAACGTCTATGCGGTGGACGGCATCAGCTTCACCATCAACGATGGGGAAACTCTGGGGCTGGTGGGGGAGAGCGGCTGCGGAAAAACCACAGCAGGCAAGACCATCCTGCGTCTGATCGAGCCCACCGCGGGCACCATCAAGCTCAGGGGCGAGGACATCACCGCCAAGAGCAAAGGGGAGATGCGCCCCTACCGGCGGGAGATGCAGATC
Organism: uncultured bacterium; assembly: GCA_965369935.1. Lineage (GTDB taxonomy): Bacteria > SAR324 > SAR324 > SAR324 > JACQKK01 > JAPUIH01. Next base: position 671 of record CBDUSX010000043.1, on the reverse strand, counting down.
ATCTTCCAGGACCCGTACTCCTCCCTCAATCCCCGCATGTCCGCCGGCAACATCGTGGGGGAGCCCCTGCACATCCATAAAATCGCCAGGGGCAAGGAACGGGAAGACCGCGTGGCGGCATTGTTCGAGCGCGTGGGATTGCGCAAGGCCCAGATGCGCAGCTTTCCCCACGAGTTCTCCGGCGGCCAGCGCCAGCGCATCGGCATCGCCCGCGCCCTGGCGTTGAACCCCAAGCTGATCATCGGGGACGAGCCGGTTTCCGCCCTGGACGTGTCCATCCAGGCTCAGGTGATCAACCTGCTGATGGACCTGCAGGACGAATTCAAGCTCTCCTACCTGTTCATCGCCCACGACCTGGCGGTGGTGGAACACATCAGCCACCGCATCGCCGTGATGTACCTGGGCAAGATCGTGGAGCACACGGACAAGAAAACCCTGTTCACCAAGCCGCTCCATCCCTACACCGAGGCGCTGCTCGCCGCGGTGCCCATTCCCGACCCGTCGGTGAAGCGGGAAAGGCGCATCCTGCAGGGGGACGTGCCCAGCCCCATCAATCCGCCGCCGGGCTGCCATTTCCATACCCGCTGCCCGTACGTGGAAGAGCGCTGCCGGATAGAAGAGCCCGTGCTGAAGGAAAACACCAAGGGCCACTGGGTTTCCTGCCACCTGCG
>CBDUSX010000042.1:0-15650 GCA_965369935.1 uncultured bacterium | reverse complement strand
CCGCGATCCAGCGTTCCAGGCGGTTCAGGCCCTCGGCGATGTTTTCCTCGGAGGTGGCGTAGGAGAAGCGCAGGAAATCGGCTTCGCCCTCCGTGGGGGTGCCGAACTGGCGGTCGGCCAGCACGGCCACGCCGGCCTCGTGCAGCCAGCGCTTGCGCAGCTCCTCCGCGTCCGCCGCGCCCACCATGCGGCAGAGTTCGCTCACGTTGGGCCACACGTAAAACGCCCCGCCGGGCTTGAGGGCGTGGACGCCTTCCAGGCTGTTCAGCCCTTCCAGGATCAGGTTGCGGCGGCGGGAGAAGCTCTCCATCATGGCCTTGTGCTCGTCCTGGGGCCCGGTGAGGGCTTCCACCCCGGCCCACTGGGTGATGGAGGAGGCGCAGGAATCCGTGTTGGTGATCCAGGTGGAAAAATGGGGCGCCAGCGTCTCGTTGGCCGCATAGCCCAGCCGCCAGCCGGTCATGGCGTAGCTCTTGGAGGCCCCGTCCAGGATCACCGTGCGCTCCTGCATGCCGGGCAGGGAGGCGATGCTGGCGAACTCGCCCTCGTGCACCATCTGCGAGTACACCTCATCGGAAAAAACCCACACGTCGGGCCAGGGCTCGAGAATTTCCGCGACGGTTTTGAGTTCCTGCGCGCTCAGGGTGCGCCCGGTGGGGTTGTGGGGCGAATTGAGGATCAGCAGCCGCGTGCGGGGCGAAAGGCTGGCCCGCAGGGTCTCCGGATCGAAGGAAAACGCCTCCCGCTCCAGCAGGGGCAGGGCCACCGGCACCGCGCCGAGGGCGGTGATCTGGCTCTCGTAAATGGGAAAGCCGGGGCTGGGGTAGAGCACCTCGTGACCCGCCCCGTGGTCGGTCACGGAGGCGATGGTGTACATGATGTAGGGCTTGGCGCCGTTGGCCACGGTCACGGCCTCCGAAGCCACGGCGATGCCGCGGGTGCGCGAGAGATATTCCGCCACCGCCGCGCGCAGTTCCGGGATGCCCGCCGAGGCCGTGTAGCCCGTCTGGCCCTCGTCCATGGCCCGCTTGGCGGCGTCCATGATGTGGCCGGGAGTGACGAAGTCCGGCTGGCCGATGGCGAAGCTGATGACGGATTTGCCCCCGGCGATCAGCCGGTTGACCTCCGCCAGCACCACGAAGGCGTGCTCGGTGCCCAGGGAAAGGGTGCGCTTGGAAATGGGTGGCATGGCGGGCCCGTACGATTGGGAGCGCTTGCGGCGTCTCAAAAGACGCCTTGGCGATCCATTTTGTATTTGAATCCCGGCTTGGTTTGCACGACAATGACGCTGGCACGACAATGGGCGCGGACTGACTCCGCGTCCCCGGACCGTTATTATTATCTAGCCTAACTACGCCAACTCCGCTTACGGCGCAACAGCGCGGGCGCGGGCGGGACGGCGTGGCGTGGCATGGAGCCGTGGCCATCCGCAAGGCCGCGCGGCCCGCTGCTCCAGCATGCGCGTTTCCACAGGGAGTGGAAGATGATATCCATCACGATTTTTCTTTTCGCCATTTTCGCCGCCCTATGCGCCGGCGCCCTGGCCGGCTATCTGGTGGCCCTGTTCATGGCCCGCGCCCGCTTCGCCCGGCTCCAGACCACCGTGGAGCTTGAGCAGAAGTTCGCCCAGGACAAGCTGGCGCTGATGCAGGGCGCGGAGGAGCAGCTGCGGGAGGCCTTCAGCGCCCTGGCCGCCAGCGCGCTGCAGAGCAACAACCAGGCGTTTCTTACCCTGGCCAAGGAAAACCTGGCCAAGTTTCAGAGCGAGGCCAAGGGCGACCTGGAGCAGCGCCAGAAGGCGGTGGAGGGGCTGGTGCTGCCCCTCAAGACCTCCCTGGACAAGGTGAACACGCAGATCGAGGAGTTGGAAAAGGCGCGCCAGCACGCCTACGGCAGCCTGGGCGAGCAGATGAAGTCAATGATGGACAGCCAGAAAATGCTGCAGGCGGAGACGGGCAAGCTGGTCACCGCCCTGCGCACGCCCCACGTGCGCGGGCGCTGGGGGGAAATCCAGCTCAAGCGGGTGGTGGAAATCGCCGACATGCTTCCTTACTGCGACTTCACCGAGCAGGCTTCGGTGAATACGGACGATGGGCGGCTCCGTCCGGACCTGGTGGTGAGGCTGCCCGGCGGGAAAAACGTGGTGGTGGACGCCAAGGCCCCGCTGCAATCCTACCTGGAGGCCCTGGAGGCCGATGACGAGGCGCAACGCATGGAAAAGCTGGCCGGCCACGCGCGGCAGATCAAGGAGCACATCGCAAAGCTGAGCGCCAAGGGCTATTGGGAGCAGTTCGAGGCGGCCCCGGAGTTCGTGGTGATGTTCCTGCCCGGCGAGTCCTTCTTCAGCGCGGCCCTGGAGCAGGACCCGGGCCTGATCGAACACGGAGTGGAGCAGCGGGTGATCCTGGCCACTCCCACCACCCTGATCGCCCTGCTGCGGGCGGTGGCCTATGGCTGGCGCCAGGAGCGGGTGGCGGAATCCGCCGAGGCGGTGAGCCAGTTGGGGCGCGAACTCTATGGCCGTCTGCGGGTGATGGCCGAGCACTTCACCAGAGTCGGCAAGGGGCTGGACGGGGCGGTGGAGGCCTACAACAAGACCGTGGGCTCCTTCGAGGGGAGGGTGCTCAGCGCGGCCCGGCGCTTCTCCGAACTGGGCTCCGGCACCAGCCAGGACATCGCCGCCCTGCCCACCGTGGACAAGGCGGCGCGCGCCATCACGGCCCCTGCGGACGAGACCCAGGAAGCCCTGGAACTGGAGCAGCCCCCCAAGCGGCTGCGCCGCAAGGCCTAGGCCATTTCCTTCATTTTGGCGATGGCCCCCTCGATGTCGGGCAGCTCGCCGCGGGTTTCCACCATTTCCCGCGTGACGATCACGCCCTCCTTATCGATCAGGAACAGGGAGCGCTTGGCCACACCCTTCATGCCGTTGAGTTCTTCGATGATGGTGTCGTAGGCGCGGATGGTTTCCTTGCCCAGGTCGCTGAGCAGGATCATGTTGGGAAACCCATCCAATTCCGCCCATTTGGCCAGGCTGAAGGGGCTGTCCACGGAAATGCCGAACACCTCGCCGTTGGCGGCGTGAATTTCATCCAGTTTGGACTCGACCAGCCCAAATTCCTTGGTTCACGTGGGGGTGAAGGCCAGGGGCACGAACAGGAGCAGCACCGATTTGCCCCGCTGATCGTCCAGGGAGACGTCTTCCATTTTGGAGGATTTCAGGGTGAAGCCCGGTGCGGGCTGTCCCACGGTTGCGGTCATGATGGTCCTCGCGTAAAGAGATTCAAGAGGCGGCTTGCGGCGGGGTTCGCTGCAAGCCGGTATTTCGCAGGCAGGCAATCTATCCGATATCGCGGCGGCGCTCAAGGCCCTTCGCGCCATTGGGAAGGCCACTGAGAAAAACCATCGCGAAAAGGGGTGGAATAAACGCGCTCCGGGCGTCCGCCGCGGTAGGGGTTCGAAACTCCGGCGGGTGTTGCGCCGCTTGTCATTTCAAAGCGGGTCTGATAACAAAAATTGCTATTATCTGTGGCATTTAGAACATAATTGCGCTACAAGCACTTGAATCCCGAAGAGAAATCTGGCAACAAATGCAGGATATGCTGTTTGCAACTCAGGGATAGGCCGTCAGGGCATATGGCAGCGGTCCTTCCCGCGGACGTATTCGCTGCGGATTTGACGCGGAATTTTGCGAGGAACGGCGGCTACGCATTCACGGACTTATTAACGACCAGACAGGGGTACGATCATGGCCGACAGCGGTGATTTCCGGGGCGGACCAAATGCAGTGCATCCCGAGCAGCCCAGCGCGGTAGGCTCCCGCAACAGCCTCAATCGCGACGGCCGCGACGAGTATGTGGAGGCGCGCGCGGTCATTGACGAGGAAGTGGACAAGATTCTCAACCACATCCACGCCAAGCTGCCGCCTGAGGTGTTGCAGGACATGTCCGTGATGGGCAACATCAAGTCCCACCTGCACACCTATTTCAACCAGTCCTTCCAGAACATGGCCAGCCGTTACCTTACGACGGCGGAGGACGAGCTGGGCAAGAAGCTGCGGGGCCTGATTGACAAGGAAGAGCACCGCACCCTGAACCGTTACACCCCGCATGAAATTGCCGAGCTGCTCAACCAGGTGGGCGGCGTGGGGCTGTTCAACACCGAAGAAGTGGAAAAATCCATCGTCAACATCGCCGGCCACCTGCAGGGGCATCTCCAGCGCGGTACCTACGACTTCGAGAGCTCCACCAACGACATCCTCATGCAGCACACCGACGTGGGGGGGTTCGTGCGCGGCAACAACGCCTTTTCGGTGATCAAGTGCTCCCTGCGCGACCACCACGACAAGCCCGACAAGGTGGTGGACGTGAAGCTGGCGCTGAACGTGCTGGACCCGGAGTTGATCAGCCCCATCATCGCCCACCAGATGTTGAGCGAGCACCTTGTCAAGGAGGTGATCGGCAAGCAGATCATGCGCCTCATTGACCGGGAAATTGAAGAGATCAACGAACAGCTGGGGCTGGAGAGCAGGCCGGGACTGAGCCCCAACGAGGCCATCTTCGAAAAAATCAAGGCCGTCGAAAACTATACCGACGACGAGGAAGGCCCCAGCTCCAAGCGTTACCAGTTGCTGCCCCAGGCCATTCTGGACCGCATCCGCGGCCTGACCGGGGAGATGGAGCACACCGAGTACGATCCGCTGAGCGTGCGTCAGGCCGTGGCTAAAATGCTGGAGGGCGAGAACATCCGCGCCATGGGGTGGAACACGGCGGCCAACTCGCTCACCGGTATTCTGGACCGGGCCCGCATGGGCTTTCAGCATGCGGAGAACTACAAGGGCGCCCGCAAATTGATCATCAGGGAGTATGAGGAGACCGACATCGCCAGCCTGCCTGACGAGCGGTTCCAAATCGCGCTGGCGCACTACGACACCCGTCAGATTCAGGCGGAGCAAGCCGCCTACAGCGCCCAGCTGTTCGAGTTCAAGCGCGAGGTCATGCGGCTTTGGAATGTCGTGGAGGAGGTTTACCAGGAAGAAAAGACCCGCACCGGCAGGCAGGACTGGGACGACCTGATGCAGGCCACCATCTACCGGGACCGCCCGGGCGCGCGGCGGGGATGGTTCCAGGCGCCCGCGGCCACCCCTACGGAAGAAGAGGAAAAGCGTGTCTGGGACGAGGTGACCTTCGTGCAGCGGCGCCTGACTACCCTGGAAGAGATGAACCAGACCTACGAGGTGCAGGTCAACGAGTTTAAAGAGCGGCTGAAGCTGGTGCGCGAGCGGCTGGTGGATATCTTCGGATTCAACCTTCCCACGCACCGGCAAATCATCGAGCAGCGGCTGAATTTCCTGGAAGTCCAGTTTCTGCAATTCACGTCCCTGTTGAATCCCTACCATATCCAGAAGGGACTGGTGCTCGACTTCACAATGACCAGCATCAAACGCCTGCAGGTGACCATCAAGGGCATGGCCAACGTGTTGAACGAGTTCCTGCTTGCGATCTCCACCGGCTTCCAGGACGTTTCCGTGGAGCACCACGAGAAACGCCGCTCCCACGTGGGCAGCGTGGACATGTCTTTCGAGCAGCCGCTCGAGTAACGGCTGAGGTTTTCGGTTTGGCTGGAATCAAGGTCGGGCCCCGCGGGGGCGCCGCCCGCCGGGGCGCAAGGGGTTACATAAGTTATGATTAACGATTATCTGTCTCTCAGCACCCGTGCGGGGTTCAACAAGTCCCTGGGCCATTTCCGGATGGTCACCGGCATCGTCGGGCAAATGGGCAAGGGGATGAACCTTGCCGAGGTCATTGACGATCTGGAGAAGGACAAGAAGGTCGAAAAGTCCCAAATCGCCCCCATCCTGAACGCCGTGGTGATTGACCGCATGCATTACTCCACGCGGTCGTTCAACATGTCCATAGATTCGCTGAAGTTCGATCATATCGAGCGGGAAACGGCCAAGTGGAACAAGTTCGACCTGATTGTCGCCTACCATCACCCGCAACTGGGCATCAGCCTGATCAACCCGAAGAAAAAAGAGCACTGGGAGAGCATTCAGGAGATCAACCGGGAGGAGTTGGTCGTCTGCTACAGCAAGGCCAGACGGGAAGAAGACGCGGAGCTGGAAACCGAGGCCCTGGATACGCTGGAAGAGTTGATCATGGGCCGCCAGGTGGACGGGACGGATCAGTTCCACGATCCGGCGCTGAACAAACCGCAGGCGCCCCCGCCTCGTCCTCCGCAAGCCGCCGCGCCTGCTGCGCCTTCCGCTGCTCCGGCTGGGCCCGGCTCGATTCCTCTCATTCCGCCCGAGGCGGCGGCTCCTGCGAGCCCGCCTCCCGCGCCTTCGGCTCCTCCGGCCGCGCCTTCCGCACCGCCGGCGGCTCCTGCTGGCGGGGCTCCCGCGGAGGCGAAGGCGGCTCCTCCGTCCGGTGGCGGCAAGAAGCGCGTCACGCCGAAATACTCGATTCAGGTTACCAACGAGTTGTTTCACAACGGCAACGTGGAGGCCTGGAAGAATATCGTGGAAAGCTACAAGGCCAAGCACACCGGACTGGAGGTGCACATCTTCCACGATGGACAGAAAGTCAACAACATCAACGCCCTGTTCAAATGGGGCAAGGTCAAGAACGGTGACGTGATTCTGTTTTCCGTGGCGGGCGAGGAGATCAAGGGTGTGGCCAAGCTGCAAAGATACCTGTTCGAGGGAGCCAGTCTGCGGTTCGAGAACTATCTCAAGAAAGACGTCAACAAAATCCTCAATCTGTTTTAACAAGTGCCTTCATGGTTGATTTAATTCACTTCAGCGAGAACGAGTTCATCGAGGGCGATGACCTGCAGGAGCGCTTTGGCCTGCGGGGCCGGAACATGTTTGAGATGGCCCAGTTGAAAGCGCCGATCGCGCCCGGCTTTATGATCGCGTCGGCCGACTTGCAGGACGGGCTGAAAGAAAAGCTGACCCTGGAAGCGCTGCAGGGCGCGGTGAAAAAGGTCGAGGGCATCGCCGGCAAGACCTTCAATTCCCCGGAACGGCCCATGCTGTTCAAGGTGGTCGTTTCTCCCTCCATCCAGATCGGCACCATCTCCTCCGTGCACACCGTGGGGATCAACGACGAGGTGGTCGAGGGATTTGCCAAGTTCTGCGGCGCGGATTTCGCCTACCAGGAGTACAGGCACTTTCTGGAACGGCTGGGCACCCAGTTTCTCGGCAAGCGCACGGACGAATTCAAGGCCGTGGCCGATGCCAATCCCGACGCCTCCCACAAGGACATCTGCAAAATATTACGGGAAAAGGTGGTGCCGGATTTTCCCCAGAACGGCTACGAGCAGTTGCGGCTGGTGCTGACCTCCTTTGCGGATCAGTATCTGAGCGATCCGATGAACGAGGGCATCGAGTCCGGGCTGCTGGCCCAGATGATGGTCTATGGCAACTTCGGGGAGAACTCCTACAGCGGCGCCTTCTATTCGCGCGACATTGTGACGGGAGAGGCCAAGCTGACCGGCCACTTCGCCCAGAACGAGTTCGACTCACATCCGGAGCGGGGCACGGACATCAACCAGATCAAGCCCGATCATCTGGCGGACCTCAGGGCGGTGGCGAACCAGCTTGAGGAAAAATTTCTCGACATCCGCGACATCAAGTTCGTCATCGAGGAATCACGCATCTGGCTGGTAGAGCAGGATTCGGTGGATGCCAAGTCCACCCAGGCGGAGATCAGGACGCTGCTGGACCTGAAAGGCAGGGGACTGGTATCGGAGGAACAACTGATCGCTTCCATTCCGCCCACCCAGTTGCAGGATTTGCTGCACCCCGTCATCAATCACGAGACCACGCGCGACATGCCGAAAATCGTGGGTGGGCTGGCCGGTTCGCCCGGCGCGGCGGTGGGCCGGGTGGCGTTTTCCACCAAAATACTGCTGGAGGAATACCGGCGCAGCAACCTGTTGGGCGTGAACGCCGACCTGATCCTGGTGAGGCCCCACACCGACGCGGAAGATGTGGAGGCGATCGAGCTGGGCCAGGCCTGCATCGCTTCCGTGGGGGGCTATGCCTCCCACGCGCCCGTGGTGTCCAGGAGCCTGCGCAAGCCGTGTCTGGTCAACGAGAAGATCGAGTTTTTCGACGGCTATATCACCTGGGAGGGCCAGAGGGTCAACGAGCTTGATACCATATCCCTGGAAGTGCCCACCTATACCGATCCCACGGTGTGGGTCGGCGAGGCGGATCTGATCTTTCCGGACACGTCGAAAAACGGCCTGGAAGACTTCATGAACGCCATCGGAGACGTGACCGGGGACTTGGGCGTGATGGCCATGGCCGATTCCATTTTCGAGGCCGAGACGGCCCTGCGCCTGGGCGCGGAAGGGATCGGGCAGTTTTCCTGCGATGCGCTGCTGAAGAAGGAGGAGACCGTCAAGCATTTCCGGGAAGCCCTGCTGGTGGGCGACGCGGAGAAGCGCAAAGCGCCGTTGGAGGAAGTGGCGCGGCTGATGGAAGCCGACGTGGGCGAAGTGTTCAAGGTGCTGGATGGCAAGAAAGTCGTTTTTCAACTGATGGAAGGTCCGCTGGTGGAATTCCTCCCGCACTCCCCCGAAGAGCAGGAGGCGGTTTACGGCGCGCTGCACTCCAAATACCCCGAGGTGAGCGTGGAGGATTTCAAGACCCGCGCGAACCAGTTGCGTAACATCAACCCCATGATGGGGCTGCGCGGCAGCCGGGTGGCCATATCCTATCCGGACCTTTACCAATGCCAGGCCAGCGCCATTCTGATGGCGGCCAACAACCACTGCAAGGAAGGAGGCAAGCCGGACTTCGACCTGCTGGTGCCCACGGTGATGGCCGATGCGGAGATGCGCTTCATCCGCCACGGCAGAAACATCGAAAGCGCGACCATCCCTGGCATCCAGAGCGCGGAGGAGGAAATCCTCAAGGCGTCCGGGGCGGGCAAGCTGCCCTTTTCCTACAGGGTGGGGGCGGTGATCGAACTGCCGGCGGCGGCGCTGATGGCCGGACACATTTCCAAGCAGTCCGACTTCTTCAGCATTGACATCAACATGCTCACCCAGATGACGACCGGCATGTCCACCGACGACATCAATACATTTTTGCCGTCTTATACGCAGTACGATATTCTAAAGGACAATCCGTTCCAGATTCTGTCCATGCCGGTGAAGGAATTGATCTCCGCGGCGGTGCATTACGGAAAATTAACCCGGCCGGACCTGCAAATCGGCATTTGCGGCGACCATGCCTCGGACCCGGCGAACGTGGCATTCGCCTTTGCGGCAGGGCTCAATTTCGTCACGTGCGGCCCCTTCGGGGTGCCCATCGCCAAACTGGCCGTGGCCAAAACCAAGCTGAAGGGCAACTAGACCGGCATTGCAGCCGAAGATACTGGGCAAACAAAAGGCAAGCGCCAAAGGAATAACCAAGGAATTACGACGCAACAACGAGTGTGGTCCGCCTCCGGCGTAGGGGCGGGAGTTGCCTTTACGATCATTTTTTGCGAAGCAACGGGTACAGCGAGTTGCGGGGGTTGACCCGCTCATTTTCCAAAGGAGAATTTCATGGCCGACGACATCACTCACGGACCGAATATCGTCCATCCGGAGACTCCGAGTGCCGTGGGTTCACGGAACAGCCTGAACCGGCACAACCGTGACGAGTATGCCGAAGCCAGGATGATGGTGGACGAGGAAGTGGACAAGATTCTGAACCACATCCACTCCCGGCTGCCCCCGGAAGTGTCCATGCGCATGGAAGTCATGGCCGGGATGAAGTCCAAGCTGCACAGCTACTTCAACCAGGGCCTGCAAAACATGTCCAACCGCTACCTGACCACGGTGGAGGACGAGCTTGGGAAGAAGGTGCGCGACCTGATTGACGTCGAGGAAAACAGGGGCCTCAACCGTTACACGCCCCGGCCCATCTCCTACCTGCTCGACAAGGTGGGGGGCACGGACAACTTCCACACCGGGGAAGTGGAGCGCTCGATCATCAATATGTTCGGCCACCTGCACGGCCACGTGCAGCGGGAGATGAACGACCTGGAAACCTTCACCAACAGCCTGCTGCGCCGCAAGACCGACGTGGGGGCCTTCGTCCGCGGCGAAAACGCCTACGCCATCGTCAAATGCTCCTTCCGGGACAACAGGGACAAGCCGACCACCGTGGTGGACGTCAAGCTCTCCCTGAACATTATAGACAATGAGTTGATCAGTCCCATCTTCCCCTACCAGGAGGCCATAACCTTCCTGGTCAAGGACATGCTTTCCAAGCGCATCTTCGACGCGCTGGAGAAGGAAGTCGAGGTCATTAACGAGAGGATGATTGACGATGGCAAGGCGGAGTTGACTCCGGAGGAGAGAATCTTCGAAGAAATCAAGGCCCTCGATCATCACGTGTCCGACGAGGAGTCCGAGAGCTCCCGCCGCTACAGTATTCTGCCCAAGAAGTTCTTCGATGCCATCGAAGGGGTGCAGGCGGAAATCAGTTCCGCGGATTTCGATTCCCTGGGCGTGCGCGAAAACGTGTACAAGATTATTGATGACGAAAACGTCCGCAACCGGGGTTACAACACTGCGGTCAACGCCATCACCCACGTGCTGGACTGGAGCCGCATGGGTTACCAGCACATCGAGAATTACAAGTTTCTGCGCAAGACGGTGATTCGCGAGTACGAAGACACCACCGAAGCGATCCTGCCCGACGAACGCTTCCAACTGGAGTTGACCTACTACGATCACAAGCAGATCCGGGCCATGCGCGAGGCCTATATCCTGCAAATGCAGGAGTTCGAGCGCACCGTCACGGAAGCCTGGGACGTGGTGGACAAAGTCTATGTGGAAGGCCGGGACTCCGCCGGCTGGGACGACTGGGAGTCCTTCTCCGAGCGCGTGATGGGCAAGAACGGCGGCGGCTTGTCCTGGTTCACCCGCCTGTTCCAGGATACCGAGGAGTTGGACGAGGAGGAAGAGGGGCGGGAGCCGGAGAAGCAGTGGAACGAGCTTGTGTTCATCGCACCGGACGAGCCCACCAGCCTGGAAGAGCATCCGACCCTGGAAGCGCGTACCGAGAACCTCAAGGTGCGGTTTCCGGTCATGCGCGAGCGGATGGAAAAGGTGTTCGGAGACTCCGATCCGGAACTTCGGATGGTGGTGGATGGGCGGATCGATTTTCTGGAGCGGGAGTTCATCCGCTTCTCCGCCCAGATCAACCCGTTCCATCTGCAGACCGGCGTGCTGCTGGACGTGGATATCGTCAGCATCAAGCGCAAGAGCACGACCATGATGAAAATGGCCAACGTGCTCAACGAATTCCTCTATTCGATCTCCAGGGGCTTCGCTGACTCGGCGTTTGCCTCCTTCTCGCGCAGGCGTTCCACCCAGAAAGGGGATGTGGACGACGGATTCGTCACCGGCACGGGATTTACGGAAATATCCGCCGAAGAGGGCGAGGAGGTGTTCGAATAGGCCCCTGCGGCCGGATTTTCTGGCCGGCCGGCCGCGGGCGCTGATGTCCGTGGCCGGCCGCTTCCCATGGCATGGCCGCCGCCGGCTCCAATGCCGGAGTCCCCTCGGGGGAAGTTATTTGCTCCCCGACCGTAATCCATTTAATATCTTGATTGGATCGTGGCACCCCCTCCTATGAGGGTTCTTTGCTCCCTGGGGTGCCTGTATCGGGCAACCGCATGCCGCGGAGTGCCTGGCGCCCCCAACGCCGGCACCCCCCGCCGCATGCCGCTCAGGATTCCGCCGCCCATATGGCAACGCGCTCCTTCAAGATGATTTCCGTAAGCCCCCGCGCCATCGAAGGGGTGGGGATTGCCCGTGGAGAGTCCGGCGTCGCCTCCAGCCTGACCCACCTGCTTCCGCCCTCCGAGGCGGATCCGCTGGTGCACCTGCTGCAACAGTTCGAGCAGCGCGTGGAGTCCGCCGGCTGGGACGATTCTCCCGTCACCCTGGTCTTTCCCTCCAGCGAAATCAGCATCCGCAAGCTCGAATTCCCGTTCAAGGAGCCGAAGAAGATAGACCAGGCCCTGGCTTTCGAGCTGGACAACGAACTGCTGGAGGACGTGGCGGAATTCACCTACAAGCACACCATCGTGCCCCACAAGGACGGCTCGGCGGAGGTGCTGGTGTATTTGATTCCCAACGATTACCTGCAGGCGTTCCTGACCCTGTTCCAGAACCGGAACATGACTCCGGTCAAGGCCACCTTTTCCGCCCAGGCATTGTGCGAGGCCCATCCCGCGCCCAGCGGCAGGCATTACCAGGTCTATCTGGGCCTGGACGAATTCTTCGTATCCTGCGTGCTGGAGCAGCAGGTGCACGTGGTGAAGTCCTTTTCCGTCCGGCTGGCCGGACTGACCGGCAACGGCAGGGAACCCGCGCCGGAGGCGGCGCCGAAAACCGCGGCGCAAATCCTGGAGATGCTCAACGCCGCAAACGAGGAGGAGGAAGACGCGGAACCCGGCCTGCGGCGGCAATGGCTGGCCGATCTGGAGCGGCTGTCCGGTGAGCTGATGCGCTTCATCCGCCCCCACAGCCTGGGCGAGCCCTACACCGTGTCCCTGCACGGCCTGTTCGCGCCGCTGTTCGACTGGGATCCGGAAGACCTCCAGCTGTCCGTGCGGCTGCCGGCGGACCCGAAGCACGCCTTCGCGGGGACCGCTCTGCTGGGCATTCTGGACGAAATAATCGCCGATCCGCTGCCGTTCACCTCGCCCAAGGGGGTCAATTTTTTCGCCTATCGCTCCGGCTGGCTCACGCAACTGAGGGGTTACACGAAGCTGCTGGCGGCCATGGCCGTGCTGCTGTTGCTGACGCTGGGCCTGGCCGGCGTCAACTACGGGCTCAGCGTTGCCGATCGCAGGGCGGAATTGCAGCGCGTCGAGGCCGAAATACAGGCGGCGTTGAAGCGGGTGTTGCCGGGCAGGCACACCGCCGCCGCGGGCGTGCGGCTGCTGGAGCAGCGTATGCAAAAGTTGCAGGGCCAGGGCGCGTCCGCCGAGCGCTTTCGCGGCTACCGTTACGAGAGCATGGGGTTTTTGCAGGACCTGTCCGGGCTGTTCCGGGAGTTTCCCCAGCTCACCCTGCGCTCGGTGAGCATGAACCAGGAGCGCTACACCATAACGGGCACCACCAGTTCCTATAACGATTCGGAAACCTTCAAGAACCGGCTTGCCGCCCAGGAGCGGTTCAGGGGCAAGGAGCCGGCGATCACCCATCAGCGCGCCGGCGGGAGCATCACCTACCGCATCGTCATTGAACGTTAGGACTCATGGTCAAATCCAGACGTGAAAAACTGCTCCTTCTGTTGTTGGCCGCACTGGTGGCCGGCGCGCTGCTGTACTATGCGCTCGCCGGGCTGCTGGGCTATGAAGGCAGGCTCGATCAGCAGATTCTGCGCAAGCAGGCCCTGCTCGCCAAGGCCAGGACGCTCACCGCCCGCCTGGGGCAATTCAGCGGCCGCTCCGCCGCGGCGAGAAAGCGGAAAGGGTCGCTGATCGGCCACATCGAACAACTGGCCGCGCGCAACGCCCTGAAGGATCGCATCCGCCTCAACAGGGTGCCCCTGGACAAGTCCAAGGGGCTGGAGGCCATTGACGTCAAGGTGGACAGGCTTGCGCTGGATGAGCTGGTCGGATTCATCTACGCCATCGAGAATTCGCAACCCATCCTGGTGGTGGATCAAATGGAAATTACTCCCTCCATCCGCGCGAAGGACCTGATGCGGCTCTCCGCGCGCGTACTGGCGCAGAAATAAATGAGATGGATCGGCCTGACATTCCTGGGCGCCGCGTTGTTCCTGCTGGTGTTCTGGCTCGGACTCGCGGCCCATTTTCCCGGCGAGGCGTTTTCCCGCCTCATCGCCTCCAGGATCAACCGCAATCCCAACCTGAATGCCGTGCTCAGCCCGGCGTCTCTGGGCCTGGCGAGCCTGCGCATCGGCCGGCTTTCGCTGGAGGCGCCATATGCCGATTTGCCCAAGCCCCTGTTCACGCTGAGAGAGGTGAAAATCTCCCTCACCTGGCGGCTGGCTGAAGGGCTTCCCGTGACGGGGATGATTGGCAAGAGCGGGCGGCTTGATCTGTTTTACCCCTGGAATGGCGGGGAGCTTTCCGTGAGCGGTTCGGACTTGCGGCTGGAGGAAATCACCGCCCTGGCCGCGCTGCGGCCGCTGCGCCTGCGGGGCGGCGTCTCGTTTACCGGGTCGTGGCGGATTCCGCCGTCCGCGCCGGGAAGGCGCTCGCCCCGCATACCGGAGGGAAGGATCACGGGAAAGGGAGAAGGCCTGGTGCTGGACAACCTGGAAGTGATGGGGGCGAGGCTGCCCCGCATGCGGCTGGACAGCGTGGAGTTGCGGCTTAAATCGGGAAACAGGATCGAGGTGGAGCGGCTGGACTTCCGCGGGGATGTGCAGGGAACCGTTACCGGCTTCATTCAGCCGCGCATTTCCAACCCGAAAGCCTCCGCCCTGCGGCTCAAGCTGGCCGTCTTGTTTCGGCCGGCCTGGCTGCAAAGGCTGGGCGCCATGCGGGTGGCCGCCGAAAGTTTCCTGAAAAACGGACGGCTCGAAGGAGTGCTGAGCGGCACCCTGGGCCGGCCGCGTTTGCAACCTACGGGAAGAACGAGATGATGGTCAGGCGGCCGGATTTTTTAGCGGTGTTCGGTGGGGTGGCATTGTTGTGCCTGTTCCTGGGCGCGGTGTTCGTCTATGGGGCGCTCGGCACCGGCGTTTCCGGAGAGACCCCGGTGGCCATCGTGGTCAAGAAGGGGGACTCCCTGACCAGCCTCGCCAACCGGCTGCACCGGGAGGGGGTGGTCTCCAACCCCCGCTTTCTGCGGCTGCTGGCCATCCTGCGCGGCGACACGGCCAGGATCAAGGCCGGGGAATACGTGCTGAGCGGAAATGAGTCGCCCAACGATCTACTGGACTTCCTCGTCTCCGGCAAGGCCAGGTTCCTGTCCCTGACCGTGCCGGAAGGTTTTTCGGTGCGCGACGTGGCCCTCCGTATCGAGGAATCCGGGCTGGGCGACGGGAAGCGGCTGATCGAGTTGGCCACGAGCGAGCAATTCATCGCCACCCTGGAGGTTCCCTTCAAGCTCAAGACGCCGACCCTGGAAGGGATGCTCTTTCCGGAGACCTATTACCTCCACAGGGGGGTGGACCTGGTCCGGTTGCTCACCGTGATGGTCACCGAATACAAGAGGAGGGCTCACGACTTCCTGTTGCACCGGGCGGGCCAGGTCGGGCTGACGCCCTATGAGGTGCTGATCCTGGCCTCCATCATCGAAAAGGAAACCGGGCTCGACTCGGAGCGCAAATTAATCTCGGCGGTCTTTCACAACCGGCTTAAGGCCCGCATTCAGCTGGGCAGCGACCCGACGGTGATCTACGGCATTGATTCCTTCGACGGCAACCTGACGCGGGCCCATTTGCGCACCCGCACCCCTTACAACACCTACAAAATCGTCGGCCTCCCGCCCACCCCCATCGCCAATCCGGGCCGGGCGAGCATGGAGGCGGCGGTGGAGCCCGCGAAGGTGAGCTACCTGTACTTCGTGTCCAAGGGCGACGGCAGCCACTTTTTTTCCAACGACCTGAAAACCCACAACCGGGCGGTCAGGAAATACCAAAAGCGGCCCCACCG
>CBDUSX010000041.1:0-15730 GCA_965369935.1 uncultured bacterium | reverse complement strand
CGACCTATTTCCATCCTGCGCCCGCCCGCGGACGGCGGTTTTATCTTCCTGGCGGAGCCGGCCTTGTACTTCGACCTGAGACTGTGGGGCTTCACGCACGGCGTGCGCCTGCGCATCGCCTGCACCGTGCTGATCGGCCTGCTGGCGGGCGGCCTGGGCATCGCCCGGCTGGCCCTGCTGGGCTGGCTGCTGGGGCGCGTCTTCGCCGGAGATGCTCCCTCCGCGCTGCTGGCGCCCTTCGCCGCGGTGGCGCTGGTGATGGCGCTGAAGGGCGTGGCCGAATACTGGCGCGACATGGTGGCACACCGCACGGGGGCGCTGGTGCAACTCCATATCCGCCGGCGGCTCTACGACAGGGTGGTGGAGCTGGGCCCGGCCCACTTCGGCATGCAGCGCACCGGGGACGTGATCTTGTCCATGGTGGAGGGGGTGGAGAAGCTGGAGACCTACTTCGGGCTCTACCTGCCCCAGGTGTTTCTGGCCACCATGATTCCCCTGGGCGTGTTCGCCTTCGTGGCTTTCCTGGACCTGCCCGTGGCGGCGGTGATGCTGGCCTTCGCGCTGATCACCCTGATCGGCCCGCAGGCCTTCCACAAATGGGACTCCGACAACGCCCGCCGCCGGCAAGAGGCCTACGGGGCCTTCGGGGCGGAATTCCTGGACTCGGTGCAGGGGCTGGTCACCCTGAAGGCGTTCGGGCAGAGCCGCCAGCGCTCCGACATGCTGGCGGAAAAAGCGCGCACGGTCTTCCGCACCACCATGTGGGTGCTGTCCACCAACGCCCTGGCCCGCGGCATCACCGACACGGGCATCGCCCTGGGCGCCGCGGCGGCCCTGGCCCTGGGGGCCTACCGGGTGCAGGCCGGGCAGATGGAGCTGGCCGCGCTGCTGATGGTGCTGATGATGGGCATCGAGACCTACCGGCCCCTGCGCG
Source organism: uncultured bacterium (assembly GCA_965369935.1). Classification (GTDB taxonomy): domain Bacteria; phylum SAR324; class SAR324; order SAR324; family JACQKK01; genus JAPUIH01. The sequence goes on along the minus strand of CBDUSX010000041.1, from coordinate 14,796 downwards.
AGCTGCGCACGTTGCTCCACGAGGGCATGGTGGGCCTGTCCGCCGCCATGGGCATCTTCAAGCTGCTGGACGCCCCCACCCTGGTGAGCGACGTCCCGCCGGCGGATTTGGCCGCGGATTCGGACGCAGGGGGCCCGCCGCCCACGGTGGATTTCGAGGGCGTATGCTTCGCCTATCCGGGCGGACGCCGTAGCGCCCACCGGGAGCTCAGCTTCACGGTGGCGGCGGGAGAGCGGGTGGGCATCGTCGGCTCCAGCGGCGCGGGCAAGTCCACCATCGTGCGGCTGCTGCTGCGCCTCTACGACCCACAGGCGGGGCGGGTGCTGCTGGGCGGGCGGGACCTGCGCGAGCTCAGCTTCGCCCAAATCCGCGGCCAGTTGGCCGTGGTCAGCCAGGACACCTACCTGTTTCACGGCACCGTGGAGGACAACCTGCGCCACGGCAAGCCCGAGGCCACCCACGGGGAGCTGGAGGCCGCGGCGCGGGCGGCCAACGCCCACGGCTTCATCACCCGCCTGCCCAAGGGCTACGGCACGGTGGTGGGGGAGCGGGGCATCCGCCTGTCCGGGGGGCAGCGCCAGCGCATCGCCATCGCCCGGGCGCTCTTGCGCGACGCGCCCATCCTGGTGCTGGACGAGGCGCTGTCTTCCGTGGACGCGGAAAACGAGGCGGTCATCCAGGCGGCCCTGGAACGGCTGATGGAGGGGCGCACCACCCTGATCTTCGCCCACCGCCTCTCCAGCGTGATCGGGGCCGACCGCCTGCTGGTGCTGGAAGACGGGCGGGTGGTGGAGCAGGGAAGCCACGGCGAGCTGATGAAGCAACGCGGCGCCTACCACCGCCTGATGGCCGCCCAGGCCCAGCAGGGTGCTCCGGCCGGGCCGCTCTTGTTCACCGGCGCGGCAGCTTACCCGGACGGCGAAGCGGCGGAGCCGCTGTTGTCCACCGGCGCGGCAGCTTACCCGGAGGGCGACGCGCAGCAGGATCCCACCGACGCCATCCTGCGGGCGGAGGGCATGAACTGGCTTCAGGTGACCGGCGTGCTGCTGGGCCTGGTGGCGCCCTGGAAGGTGCGCCTCGGCGCCACCTTCCTGCTCGGGGTGGCGCGGGTGCTGGCGCTGATCGGGGTGGGGGTGTTGAGCGCACTCACGGTGGCCGCGGTCAAGAACGGGCAGCCCTTCGATGGGTTGGTGATCGCCCTGGGCGTCACCGCTCCGGCGGCGGGTCTGCTGCACTGGCTGGAAAGCTGGATGGCCCATGACATGGCCTTCCGGCTGCTGGCCGAGATGCGCATCGCCCTGTTCAGAAAGCTGGACCGGCTGGCCCCGGCCTATCTGTTGCGCCGCCGCACGGGCGACCTGGCCGCCATGGCCACCCAGGACGTGGAGATGGTGGAGTATTTCTTCGCCCATACCGTGGCCCCCGCCTTCGTGGCTTTGCTGGTGCCCGCCGTGGTGCTGGGCACCCTGCTGGCCTTCGGCTGGCCCATGGCCGCGGCCCTCCTGCCCTTCCTGGCGCTGGTGGCCTTGAGCCCGTTCGTCATGCGCCGCCGGGTGGACGCCCTGGGCTCGCGGGCGCGGGAGGCCCTGGGGGAGCTCAACGCCCACGCGGTGGACACGGTGCAGGGGCTGAACGAGATCGTGGCCTTTGAGCAGGCGGGGCGGCGGGGGGCGGATTTCGAAACCCTGGTGCGCAAGCACCACCGGCTGCGCCTGAGCTTCTTCCGCGACCTGACCATCCAGAGGTCCCTGCTGGAAGCGGCCACCGGCCTGGGCGGGCTGGCGGTGGTGGTGGCCGGGGCGGGGCTGGTGGCCGGGGGCGCCCTGGACAGCGCCATGCTGCCCCTGTTGACCCTGCTGGCCATGGCGGCCTTCCTGCCCGTCTCCGAAATCGCCAACGTGGGGCGGCAACTGGCCGACACCCTGGGGGCCACCCGGCGGGTGTACGCCGTGCACGGAGAGCCCGTGCCGCTGACCGACGGGGCGGGCGTGCCGGAAACGGAGCAGCGGGGCGGGGCGGGGCTGGCGCTGGGCCTGTCTCTGTCTCTGTCTTTGGAGAATGTCAGCTTCTCCTACCACGGCGCCAACCGGCCGGCCCTGGCCGGGGTGACCCTGAACGTGCCGGGCGGGCGCACGGTGGCCCTGGTCGGTCCTTCCGGAGCGGGCAAGACCACATGCGCCAACCTGCTGATGCGCTTCTGGGACCCGGCCGTGGGCACGGTCTCCATGAACGGCCACGACCTGAAGCAATACGCCCTGGAGGGCCTGCGCCGCCGGATCGCCCTGGTGACCCAGGACGTATATCTGTTCAACGACACCCTGCGCGCCAACATCCTGATGGCCCGGCCGGAGGCCACGGAGCGGGATCTCGGCCAGGCTATCGCCCGCGCCGCCCTGGCCGAATTCGTGGCCGCCCTGCCCGAAGGGCTGGACACCCCGGTGGGCGAGCGGGGCGTGCGCCTTTCCGGCGGCCAGCGCCAGCGGGTGGCCATCGCGCGGGCTTTCCTCAAAGATGCGCCGGTGCTGATCCTGGACGAGGCCACCTCCCACCTGGATGCGGTCAACGAGCAGGCGGTGCGCAGCGCCCTGGAAGAGCTGATGAGCGACCGCACCACGGTGGTGATCGCCCACCGCCTCTCCACGGTGCAATCCGCCGATAAGATCGTCGTGCTGGATGAGGGGCGCGTGGCGGAACAAGGCACCCACGCCGAGTTGCTGGCGCGGGGAGGGCTCTACGCCCAACTGGTCTCCCGCCAGCTTGCGGGCGCCGTCGGCCCCGCGGCGGATTGAGGAGGGTACGGGACATCAGCAAGGGGCTCTGCCCCTGAAACGCTTGCGTGTCGCGCGTTTCTTCCCTGGCAGGGGCCAAGGCCCCTGCACCCCGCTAAAAAAGGGGTCAAGGGGACTTGCTCCCTTGCGGGGGTTGGGAGGAGTAACGCGAGACTCGTGGCGTTACGCCCGTATGCCCGGAGTTTGTAGGAAGCTCCTAGAGGGAGGGAGGCTAGTTCGTCTCGCTCATGAATACCGGCTCCACTTCGCGCAGGGTTTCCAGGGGAATGTGGCAGGCAATGCGGTGGCCGCCGGGCAGGAGTTGTTCCGGCGGGGGGGTGTCCGCGCAGACGTCCCCCAGCTTGCGGGGGCAGCGCGAGTAGAAAGGGCAGCCGGCCGGCACGTCGGTGGGGGAGGGCAGGTCCCCTTCCAGGATGATGCGGCGCCGGCGCTTGGTATCCACCACCGGGGCGGAGGAGAGCAGCGCCTCGGTGTAGGGATGGTAGGGAGGCTCGAACACGTCCTCCACCTTGCCGAACTCCATGATCTTGCCCAGGTACATCACCGCCACGCGGTCGGCCAGGTAGCGCACCACGGCCAGGTCGTGGGAGATGAAGAGCATGGTCGTGCCCTGCTCCTGCTGAATTTCCAGCAGCAGGTTGATGATCGCCGCCTGCACGGACACGTCCAGGGCGGACACCGGCTCGTCCGCCACCACGAGCTCCGGATTGCCCGCCAGGGCGCGGGCGATGGCCACGCGCTGCTTCTGGCCGCCCGAAAGCTGGCGGGGCAGGCGGCGCGAGAACTGGCCGGGCAGGCTCACGATGTCGAGCAGCCCCTGCACCGCCTGGCGGATCATGCCCTTACGGCCGGAAGCGAGCCGGCGCAGGGAGCGGCCGATGGCGAAGCCCACGGTGTGGCTGGGGTTGAGGGTGCCGTCGGGATGCTGAAACACCATTTGCAGGGACCGCTTCACTTCCTGGGGCCGGCTTTCCACCGCCGTACCGGCCAGTTCCCTGCCGTTGAGCTTCACCGAGCCTTTGGTGGCTTCCTCCAGGCCGGTCAGCACCTTGGCCAGGGTGGACTTGCCGCAGCCGGACTCGCCCACGATGGCCAGGGTCTGACCCCTGTACACCGACAGGCTGACGCCGTTGAGGGCGCGCACCGGCTGGCCGCGCCCGCGCCAGGGCAGCAGTCCCGCGGTGGGTTCGTAGGCCTTTTCCAGCGCCACGATTTCCAGCAAGGGTTCTTCTTCTTCCGGCTCCCGGGCCGCTTCGCCGTTGGTGGGCGCCGGGCGCTGCCAGGCCGGCAGTTCCTCGCTGCGGACGCAACGGACGTGATGCGCTTCGCTGCCCGGCACGGGCAGGGTGGGCACGGACTCCGCCGTGCAGGCGGGCTCGCGCACTTCGCTGCAGCGCAGGGCGAACACGCAGCCGGCGGTCTGCTCCGGGTGGGTGGGCATCTGACCCGGGATGGGGGTGAGCGAGGCGGACTGCCTGCCCGTGTCCAGGCGGGGCAGGCAGTCCATCAGCCCTCGGGTATAGGGATGGCGGGCGTTGGCGAACACTTCGGCAACGGGCCCTTCCTCCACCAGTTCCCCGCAATACATGACCCCGATCCGCTCGCAGACCCGCATCACCGTGCCCAGGTTGTGGCTGATGAACAGCAAGGCCATGCCGTGCCTGGCGCGCAGATCGGCCACCAACTCCAGGATAGCCGCCTCGATGGTCACGTCCAGCCCGGTGGTGGGCTCGTCCATCACCAGCAGCTCGGGGTTGGACATCAGGGACATGCCGATCAGCACCCGCTGCTGCTGGCCTCCGGAAAGTTGATGCGGGTAGCGCTCCAGCACGGCGGCGGGATCGGGCAGGTGCACCTCGGCCAGGATGTCCAGGGCACGCTGGCGGGCTTGCCCGTGAGTGGCCTGCTCGTGCACCAGGGGCACTTCCATCAGCTGCGCGCCGACGGTCATGACCGGATTGAGGCAGCTCATGGGATCCTGGTACACCATGGCCATCTCCCCCCCGCGCAGCAGGCGCAACTCCTCCGCCGGCAGGGCGGCCAGTTCCCGGCCCTTGAAGCGCACGCTTCCCCCGCTGATTCTGCCCGAGCGCCCCAGGTAGTTCATAACGGCGTAGGCCAGGGTGGACTTGCCGCAGCCCGACTCACCCACCAGCCCCAGGCCCTCTCCCTTTTCCAGGGTGAAGCTGACTTCCCGCACCGCCGGCACCGGGCCCGCCCGAGAGCGGTAGGTGATGGACAGCCCCTCCACTGCGAGCAGGGGCGGGGCGGGCTGTTTGGAAGCTTTCGCCATGAATTATCCTAGGGGCGGCGGTTGGGGGGCGCCTATGCGTTGAGGGAAATTTCCCGGATGCCGTCGGCCAGCAGGTTCAGCCCCAGCACCAGCGAGCTGATGGCCAGACACGGATACAGAGCCATGTGGGGAAAAGCCAGCGCCATCACGCGGGTCTCGTTGACCATGCCCCCCCAGTCCGGCTGAGGCGGCGGCAGACCCAGGCCGAGAAATCCCAGCACGCCGATAATGATGATCACATAGCCCAGCCGCAGGCAGGCATCCACCACCAGAGGGCCGCGCACATTGGGCAGGATTTCCACGAACATAATATACCAACTGCTCTCCCCCCGCATCTGGGCGGCGGCGACGTACTCCCGCTGCCGCACATCCAGGGTCAGCCCGCGCACGATGCGCATCACCCCCGGCGCGCTGGCGAAGGTGACAGCGAACACAATGTTCAGGGGGGAAGATCCGAAAGTTGCGATGATCAGTATGTAAAGCACGAGCACCGGAAAGGAGAGCACGAAGTCGGAAATCCGCGAAAGAAGCTCATCCAGCCAACCCCTGAAGTATCCCGCCGCCAGGCCGCCCACGACGCCCACCAGGTATGCGCACAGGGTGGCCAGCGGGGCGTAAATGAGCACGGTGCGTGAGCCCCAGATGACCCGCGAAAGGATGTCGCGGCCGATGTGGTCCGTGCCCAGCCAGGCGGTGCCGCCTCCTTCCACCACCGCCCCCGGCATGGCATAGGGGGTGAGCAGCTCGGTGGGGGAATAAGGAGCCAGCAGCGGCGCGGCCAGCGCCACCAGCACCCAGAACAGCACCAGCGCCGCGCCGATCATGCCAACCCAGCTTTCCCGCAACAGCCCCACCGCCCTGAAAACGGCGGCAACCGTTTTTCTCCAGGAAACGTGTTGCTCCGCCTGGGAAGATTCGCCGAGGATTTTCCGGTTTAATTCCATCCTACGGTCCTAGCTGAAGCGGATGCGCGGGTTGAGATATGCGTATCCCATGTCCCCCAGGGTCTGGGTGCCCACGGCCACGAACACCGCCACCATCGTGCAGGCCTCAATCAGAAAAATATCCAGATTCAGGGCGGCTTCCAGCAGCAGACCGCCGAAGCCCTTGTAGGCGAAAAAGAACTCCACCACGATCACCCCGGACAGCAGCCAGTTGATCTGAAGCATGATCACGGTAAACGGCGCGATCAGGGCGTTGCGCAAGGCGTGACGCAGGATCACCTGACGGTAAGGCAGGCCCTTCAGCACCGCCGTGCGGATGTAGGCGCTGGTCATCACCTCCACCATGGAGGCGCGGGTCATGCGCGCAACGTAACCGAAATCGTAGACCACCAGCACGCCCACCGGCAGGATCATTTCCACCAGGGAAAAGCCGTCTATCATGCCGCTGGTGCCCGGCAGCCACCCCAGCCAGAACACGAATATTGCCGCCACGATGACCGAGCTGGCGAACTCGGGCACGGAGGTGGTGATAATGCTGGCGGTCGAGATGGTGCGGTCGGTGAGCGAGCCTTCCTTCATTCCCGCCAGCACCCCCAGCCCAAGGGACAGCGGAATCACCACCGCCATTACCAACGCGCCCAGAATGGCCGTGTTGCCCAGCCGTGGCCACAACAACTCGCTTACCGGCACCTTAAAGCGCACCGATTCGCCGAAGTTTCCTTGCAGCAGATTGCCCAGCCAGGACAGGTAGCGCACATGGAGCGGTTCGAAGTAGCCGTTCGCCTCCAACCACAGGTTGCGCTGCTCCTCGGTGGAATAGGGCCCCAGCACCATGGTGGCAACATTGCCCGGAGTGATTTCCAGCATGACGAAAACCACGACGGACACGGCGATCATCAGGATCGCCATGGTGATCGTTCTTCGTACCAAAAACCTGATCATTCCAACCCCGGTGAACCGCCCGGCGCCGCACGCAAATAAGGGGTCTGCCCCCGCCGGACGCGGACAAACCCCCTACTTCCCCTTGACCGATGTTAAGACAGCCACACCCCGTTGAGCTGATGGTACAGGGTGGGATGCACCTTGAAGCCGTTGACCCGCTCATGGCTGGCCGAGAACACGGCGCGCCACAGGGGCTGGGCAATGATGGAATCCTTCTGCAGCATCAATTGCAGCTTTTCCATGTGCTTGCGCCGCTCGGCAACGTCCAGGGTGGCGCTGGCCACGTCCAGGGCCTTGTCGAACTCCGGGCTGTTGTAGTGGGTCTCGTTCCAGGGCACGCCGCTGCGGTAGGCCAGATTGAGCACCATCACCCCCAGGGGGCGGTGGGTCCACGCGGTGAAGCCGAAGGGCGTCTTGTCCCAGATTTGCCAGTACTGGGCGTTGGGCATCACGTTGATTTTGATGCGGATGCCCGCGGGCTTGCACATTTCGGCCATGGCCTGGGCGATGGCCGGTTCCCACGGCGGCTCCTTCTTGGTGTCTATCTTAATGTCAATGCCGTCCTTGTAGCCCGCCTCGGCCAGCAGCTTCCTGGCCTTCTCATAGTCCTGCTTCGGCGTATCCATGGGCGCGTATTCCGGATGGATCGGCGACACGTGATGGTCCTGGGCCTCACTGCCACGGCCCCGGTAGGCCACATCCAGCAGGCGCCGGTGGTCCTGACACAGGCGCACCGCCTCGCGCACCCGCACGTCGTCGAACGGCTTTTGGTCCACCTGCATGCGGGCCACGCCGGTCTGGGCGGTGGCGACCTCATAGACGCGCGTGTTGGGGATTTTGTCTATGACGTCGAGCTGCTCCACGAAAGCCTCGTAGACCGCGTCCACCTGGCCGGAGGAGAGGGCCGAGAGGGGCGCGGTCGGGTCGTCGCCATGATCCACGTAGGTGATCCCTTCGAGAAAGACCTCCTTGCCCCAGTAGCTCTTGGGATCGCGCTTGGCCAGTTGCGCCTTTTGCCCGACGGAAAATTCCTTCAGTTCGAAGGGCCCCGTGCCCACCGGATTCTTGGACAGGTTGCCGCCCTCCTCCTCGAAGCGGCGGTGCACGATGGCGGTGGGATAGTTGTACAGGTTTTCCGGGATGGCCAGCTCGGGCCGGTTCAGGTTGAGGCGCACCGTGTGGGCGTCCACCTTTTCCACCGCCCCGGAGGTCATGGACTTCTTGATGATGGGCTTGCCCTTTTTGTCCTTCTTGCCCGTGTCCGTGGAAGTCACCATGGCGCTGAACAGCCCCTGGTTGGAAGAGCCGGTTTTCGGGTCCAGCCAGCGTTCGAAATTGAACACCACGTCGTCGGCGGTGAAGTCGTCCCCGTTGTTCCACTTCACGCCCTTGCGCAGGTTCAGCGTCCAGGTTTTCAGGTCGTCGGAGGCCTGCCAGGATTCGCACAGGTAGGGCCGGGTGACGTTGTCCGCACCGGTGATGGTCATATATTCCACCACCTGGCGGGCGATGTTGGACTTTTCCGTCCAGTCGAATTTGGCGGGATCGGTCATTTCCTGCACGCGCATGGACACGCGCAGGTTGCCGCCGGTCTTTCCGCCACCGGAACCGCCGCTTTTCTGCTCGCAGCCGGCCAGGGCGTAAGCCACAGGCGCCGAGACGCCCAGCACGGCCGCGATGCGCACGAACTCACGGCGTGAAAGTTTGCCGCCGCGCATGTCGTCCGCGGCCTGGTATACGCCCGGATGAAACCGGGTTGATTGTTTTCGGGCCATGCCTGATCTCCTTTTGTGCTGATATGACTCCCCGCTTGCGCAGGCGCGGCTACCCGGCCCCGCGCAAACCCAATGAATTGCCCCTTCCGGTAGATTTTCCCCCGTAAGCCCACAGCTTTACGATCATGTAAATTGACTTGAACAGGAAGGACAGGAACGGGCACTATAGGGTGGCCGCGCCGGGATGTCAAATCGGCGGGCGGGGAGCGCAAAAGCACCGATACGCCCGGCCTTGGGCCGTTCCGGGCGGCGTGCGGAAATGACCGTTAAATCAAGTAATTTGTAGTAGGCTGTACAGCAATAACGCAGTTGCGCCCGTATATAGAATTCCTGTAATGGTTATTCGTTTTGACAGGCGCGGAACAGGGTTCCGTCCGATCAACCCGCCGGAAACGGCGAACCCAAAAACTCTTCAATTCCAGCGGATTGAAGGCCATTGGAGATTCGTAATGAGATTTGTGCTATCAGCCGCGACGATGTTGGCGGTCGCCGCTCTGCTGCTGGGCGGGATGGCGTACGGAAAGGAAATCCAGCCCATGTTCGGCGGCTGGATGACCGCCGGCTATGACTGGGGGAAAAAGCCCCTGGGTCCGAAGGGCTCCGTCGCCTACGACAAGAAGGCCAACGTCTTCAAGGGCTCTTACACCGGGTTGGCCATGCCGCCCGGCCGGAGAGCCATTTTTGCCTGGCTCCACGACACGGTCAATCAAAGGACCACCTATCTGGGCCCGGTGGGCTGGCTGAAAAAGACCACCGGCGGCCAGGACAAGGGACGCTTTTCCATCAAGTTGCCCAGAAAGTACCGGGGCGGGAAATTCGGCAGCAATGAGATCATTGCCTTCAGTTCCGAAAAGACCAGTTCCCTGAAAGGTTCCAAGGTGGTGCAGAAGCCTTCCAAACCTTCGGGAAACAAGGCCCAAAACCCGGCATTCTACCTGTTCGCCGCCTTGCCCGGCGCGGACACGGTTCAGATTTATTGCGGCCACGGCCAGGATTTCGCCTTCGCCAAGGCGCCTTCCAAGCAGCGATGTTATGACTGAATGTGCGGGCAGAAGTACTCCGCCTGCATCGCTGCCGGTCTGGCAGCGCACTAAACGAACGACGCGACTTCGGTTATCGCGGCTGGCCGCGCCTCCGGTGCCCGCCACCGGCCCTGGCCCTGATGCGATTTTCGAGTGGCCGGTACCGAATTGCCGGTACCGAGTTTTCGAAGAAACGGGTAAGGGGCTCCTTGCCCGTTTTTTTTTACTCCTTAGGTACCGCGCGAGGCTCCGAAGACGCTCCCGGCGGGCGGGGAGCGGAAAGCGGAGAGGATGAGGAACATGGTTATCCCGGCAAAAGCCCTGCTGCCCGCCCTGGTCTATGCCCTCCTCCTGCCCGCGGGGGCGGAAGCCCAGGAAGTGCGCCCCATGTACGGCGGCGTGATCATTGACGGATACAAGTTCAGCGAGGACACGGGGCCCAAGGGCACCATCGCCTACGACGCGGAAAAGAACCGCTTCAAGGGCTCCTACAACGGGCTGAATATGCCCGAAGGGCGGCGCGCCATCTTCGCCTGGCTCCACGACACGGTGAACCAGAAAACCCGCTACCTGGGTGCGGTCGGCTGGCTGAAGACGGGAACGGCCGGGCGCAACAAGGGCAGGTTCGCCTTCAAGATACCCAAAGCCTACAAGGGCGGGAAATTTGGCAGCTTCGAAATCGTCGCGTTCTCGGCGGAAAAGACCGCCTACCTGGACGGCACGCGCGTGGTGACCCGGCCCGGCCGGCCCGCGGGAAGCAAAATCCAAAAGAGCCTCAACCCGGCATTTTATCTCTTCGCCGCCCTGCCCGGCGCGGACACCAAGCGCATCTATTGCGGCCACGGCCAGGACTTTGCCTATGCCAGGGCCCCTCACAAGCAGACCTGCTACGACTGCCTGTGCGGGCAAAAATACACCGCCTGCATCGCCGCCGGCCTGGCGGCCCACAGCCGCATAAAGAAGTAGAACCAGCCCCAAGCCGCCGCCCTCCCGGGCGCGCCAGGGGGGTTGCGCCGTCGCGGCGTTGCGGCGTTGCGGCGTTGCGGCGTTGCGGCATTGTAATAGGGACCACTTCAAGCCGCACCCGATTCGGGATAGGATACGCGCCGGACGATGGGTTCCGTCCGCATTGCTCTCGCGGCCCCCACCCCGCCACCCGCCCCACGGGCCACCAACGGCGGCAGAAACGCTCAGCATCCGGCGAGCGCCATCCACCACGAGACGAAAATTATGAACGTGACCATCAAGGCGGCGGCGTTCATATCGGCCACGGCCTGTCTGCTGGCCGTAAACGCCCACGCCCAGGAAGTGCTGCCCATGACCGGCGGCGTGCTGATTGACGGCTACGACTTCGGCAAGGACGTCGGGCCGAAGGGCAGCATTGTCTATGACGGCCGGGCAAACGAGTTCCGCGGCCAGTACGTGGGGCTGAAGATGCCCTCCGGGCGGCGGGCCATCTTCGCCTGGCTCCACGACACGGTGAATCAGAAAATCCGCTACCTGGGGGCGGTGGGCTGGCTGAAGCTGGGCACCTCGGGCACCAACAAGGGAAGTTTCCGCATCAAGGTTCCCCCGGAATTCAAGGGCGGAAAATTCGGCAGCTACGAGCTGATCGGGTTCTCCTCCGAGGCGACGGACTCCTTTGACGGCAAAAAGGTCTTGCGCAAGCCCAAGGGGCCTTCCGGCAGCCAGACCCTGCCCAGCCTGCGGCCGGCCTACTATCTGTTTTCCGCCCTGCCCGGCGCGGACACGGAACTGATCTTCTGCGGGCACGGCCAGGACTTCGCCTATGCCAAGGCCCTGGACAGGCAGACCTGCTACGACTGACTGTGCGGCAACAAGTATTCGGCCTGCAAGGCCGCCGGCCTGGCGACCCACCGCTAGGCGCGCTCCCGGATACTACGGCCGGTTCGTGTAACCGGCGCCACCTCCGCCATCACGCCCATCCGCTACAATATCCTCCGTAGCGGCCGCGCCCGCCCGCGTCATTTTTTATGCTCAGTTTCAAGTTGAGCCGTGGGCGGCCGGGCGCACTCCAATAAATAACGCCACACAGGACCCGCGGGCCCCCGGGAGGTAAATTGTCAAACCGTGCAAAAATGCTATTCTGCCTAAGCAAAGCCACTTTCAAACCGATGGTACCGAGCGGAAACGTCACCATGAAACTCATACTGGCCCTGGCGGCGGTACTGGTATTGTATGGGCAGGCGGCGGCCCACGCCCCGCAGTCGCACAACTTCAAGCTGGTCGCCTTCCGGCGGCCCCTGCCGGCGCCGGAATTCACCCTGACCGGCCCCGCGGGAGCGCCCGTGCGCCTGTCGGATTTCCGGGGCAAGGTCTTGCTGCTGAATTTCTGGGCCACCTGGTGTCCGCCCTGCGTGAAGGAGATGCCGTCCATGGAGGCCCTGTACCAGAAATTCAAGGGGCGCAACTTCGTGGTGCTGGCCATCTCCCTGGACGAGAAGGGCGCGGCGGCGGTGAAGCCCTTTTTGCGGAAGCTCAAACTGACCTTCCCCGTGGCCCTGGACCCGGACAGCAAAGTCTCCGGGATTTACGGTGCGCGGGACCTGCCTTCCTCCTTCGTCATCAACGGGGAGGGGCAGGTGGTGGCCGCGGCCAAGGGGGAGCGGGACTGGTTCTCCCCTGATGCCCAGTCCTACATGGAAGAGCTCATCTCCCGGCACAATCAGATCGCCAGCAAAAAATAACCGCCCCGCGCTCGCCCGGCGCGCCGCAAACCCCACCCCCCTTCTCCGGCTCGGGCCATGCTGCCATTCATCTCCAAAGCGGGCCGTGTGCTGCTGATTTTCACCCTGGGCTGGGGGCTGCTGATGGCAGGCGGGCAGGGGCCTGGCCCTGCATGGGCACAGAAAAAGGTGCCGCTAAAGAAGGAGGAAAAAGACCCCGTGGTGGCCCGGGTCAACGACCGGGAGATCAGGCTTTCGGATGTGTACAGGGAAATCGAGACCCTGCCCCTGGGGGATCAGATTGACGTGCGGGAGCAGATCGATCGCTTCACCAATTCCCTCATCGCCGAGGAGGCGCTCTTTCAGTCCGCGCTCACCACGGATTTCGACGACGAGGACCTGCGCGGCAGGGTGAAGCGCATGGTGGTGGCTTACCTGATCGAAAAACACGTGCAACGGAAAATCAAGGTCAGCGACGAGGACGTCCGCCGCTACTACAAGCAAAACCGCGACCTGGTGCGCGGGCTGCACGTGCGCATCCGCCACATCGTGATGAAAGCCCGGCCCCTCTGCGAGGCGCTGATAACAAAGGCGGCATCCGAAAAGGACTTCGAGAAGCTGGCCGCGGAACACTCCCTGGACAAGTCCTCCGCGGCCAAGGGGGGCGACGTGGGTTTTCTGATGCCCGTGCAAGGACCGTTGGGATTCGAGCCGCAGCTTTTCAAAATGTCCGTGGGCGAGATGCGGGTCTTCGACTCGGCAGAGGGCTGCCACCTGGTGCGGATCACGGAGTTTTACGATCCCCCCGACCCCTCCTTCGAGCAGATCGGCAAAACCGTGCGGCCCATCCTGGAGCGGGAGCGGGAGCAGGAACTGCTGGAAGCCCTGCTCTCCCGGGCCAGGCGCGAGGTGCGCGTGGAGCGCTTTCCGCTGGAAAGCAACTAGTTTATTTTTTCACCTACAACATTCGGGGGAAACAACGCGGGACTCGCAGCGTTGCAGCCCCCCCGTACCCCCCCCCAACAGGCGGGAGTTGGCCCTTGGGCCAATTCCCGCATTTGATCGGGGTCCAGGGGCCATCGGCCCCTGGTGGGGGCGTGGGGGCAAAGCCACCACAATTCGGGCAACCCTCACCCTTCCAGGGCCTGGGCCAGGTCCGCGATGACGTCCGCGGGGTTTTCCAGCCCCACGGAGAGGCGGATCATGTCGTCCGCGACCCCCAGCAATTCCTGCTCGTCCGGCCAGAAGTTTCCGTAGATGGTGGAGGCGGGGTGCAGGGCGATGGACTTGGTGTCGCCCAGGTTGACCGCCCGTTTCACCAGCCCCAGCCGGTTCAGGAAGGCGTGGCAAGCCGCCTTGTCCGCCAGCCGGAAGGCCATCACCGCCCCGCAATTGCCCCTGAATTGCGCCCGCGCCAGCTGGTGGAACTCGTTGTCCGGCAGGCCGGGATAGAGCACCTCTCCCACGGCGGGGTGCTGCTGCAGAAACTCCGCCACGGCCTGGGCGTTCTCGCCCTGCCTGTCCATGCGCAGGGGCAGGGTTTCCAGCCCCAGCAGCAGCAGAAAGGCGTTCATGGGCGCCAGGGCGGGCCCCACGCCGGACATCAGTTGCTTGCGCAGCTTGACCAGGTAGGCTCGATCCCCCTGCTTTTTTAAATCCCCGAAGTCGAAGCGCTCCCGCTCGTGCCAGGGGAAGCGCCCCGTGTCCACCAGCAAACCGCCCACGGTGCTGGCCGGCCCGGCGATGTACTTGGAGGCGGAGAAAATCGCCACGTCCGCGCCCAGGGCCGCCGGGTCGAACAAATACGGCGTGAGCAGGGAGGCGTCCACCACCAGCGGCACGCCCCGTGCCTCGCAAAGGGCCCGGTAGGCGGAGAAGTCCGGCACCACCATGGCCGGGTTGGCCGCGGCTTCCAGGAACACCGCCTTGGTGCGCGGGGTGATCAACTCCGCCGCCGCTTCCGGAGAGCGGGGATCGAAAAACTGGGTCTTGATGCCGAGTTCCGGCAGGGTGCGGGTGAACAGGGTGTAGCTGCCGCCGAACAGATAGCGCCCCGCGGCGATCTCGTCCCCTGCCTGCACCATCGCCAGCAGCCCCAGGGTGATGGCGCTCATGCCCGAGGCCAGGGCCAGGGTGCCCCGCGCCCCCAGGGCGTCGTTGATGCGCTCCTCCAGCTTTTGCACCGTCGGGTTCTGCAGGCGGGAGTAAATATTCCCCGGCTGACGGTCCCCGAACACGGCCTCCATGTCCTCCGCCGAGCCGTGCTCGAAAGCCGTGGAATAGTAGAGCGGCGGCAGGGTGGCCCCGCCCGCCTCGCCTTCCCCTTCCGGCCCGTGAATGAACC
>CBDUSX010000040.1:0-15790 GCA_965369935.1 uncultured bacterium | reverse complement strand
GCCAGAAAGGCGCGTGCCTGCTCGCAATCCTGGGCGATCTGGGATCGCAGCTGCTCCAGGGAGCCGAACTTGCGCTCCTCGCGCAGCATGTGCAGGGGCATCACTTCCACGGTTTCGCCGTACACGTCCTCGTCGAAATCGAACAGGTGGATTTCCAGGGTCGGCACCGCCGTTCCGACGGTGGGCTTGACCCCGTAGTTGCTCACCCCAAGGAGCGTCTCCCCGCGCAGCACCACCCGCGACGCATAGACTCCAAAGGTCAGCGGGAGGGGATCTTCCGGCACGAGGTTGAGGGTGGGAAAACCCAGTTGCCGGCCCCGCCGCATTCCTTCCACCACCGGTCCCAGCACGGAGTAGGAGCGGTTCAGCAGGCGCCCGGCCAGCTCGAAATCACCGCCCTTGATGGCGTCCCTGATGCGGGAGCTGCTGACGATGTCCTCGCCCAGGCTGACCGCGGGAAAGACCTGAAAGGAAAAGCCGTGCTTTCCGGAGAGTTCGTCCAGCACGGCGGCGGTGCCCTCCCGGTTGCGGCCGAAGGCGAAGTCATAGCCGATGATCAGCCGCACCACGTCGAACTCGGAAAGGATGTATTCCTCCACGAAGTCCTCCGCGCTACGCTGGGAAAGTTCCTGGGTGAAGGGAATCACGGACACGATGTCCACCCCCAGTTGCTCGAACAGGCGCAGGCGCTGGGAAAGATCGGTCAGGATGGGCACCCGATGGGCCCGCAGCACGGACTGGGGATGGGGATTGAAGGTCAGCAGCGCCGCCTGGGCCGATTGCACCCTGGCCTCTTCGACCACGGAGCGGATGAGCGCCTGATGCCCCAGGTGCACGCCATCGAAATTGCCGATGGTGAGCACGCTGCGGCCGGACGCGGAAGGCTCTCGAAAACGGATGATCTGCATGGAGGAGCAACGCCTGCGCTTGAATGTGGATTGGCAATTCCCGCCGCCAGGCATGGGCGGGCAGGCTTTCTGACCGGCCTCCCAGGGCCGCGCAGCCTGGCAGCTTGTCTAACTTGTTGTTTACTTGCATGGGCGCGCCCGGTCAATCGGGGCGGCGCCGCCCAATCGGCGGGGTGAGGCCCGCCGCCGAGGGCGCAATTCGTCCAATCCCGTCATTTTCCGTCAAAAAAACCTTGATTTTAGTCCGGATTTAGCATAGAAAAATTGTTTAGGGTGAATTCATCGCCTGCGCAACAGCATTGATGATATCTCCTGCGGGAACAAAATCAAAAGTGATCTCCCGGGCTTCGTGCCAATCTCAACCAGTTCGACACTACGCGACTCTCGCTTTCCCCTCGGAAAGCCTCCAGAAAGCGATACGCCCACGCACCCCTGCGTCCGCGTAAAGCGCCGCACCAGGCGCTGATCCGGGCTCGGCGAACGGGCAGGTGGGCGAGATTCCGCGCCGCTTCTGCGCACCCGAACTTCTACGCTGTCGGAAGGAAGATCATGCTCAACAACCATCACGATCAGAACCGCATCCGCTATTCCTTCGGGCGCATAACCACCCCCGAAATGCCCCACCTGCTCAACATGCAGATGGAATCGTACAACCGTTTTCTGCAGAAGGATGCGGCCCCCGATCAACGCCACAACGAGGGGCTGGAAGCCGTGTTCCGCTCGGTTTTCCCCATTTCGGATTTCAGCGGCTCCACCACCCTGGAGTACGTGCACTACCGGCTGGGCAACCCGCAATACACGGTGGGCGAATGCCGCATCCGGGGCGTGACCTTTTCGGCGCCCCTGCGCGTGGCCCTGCGGCTGATCGTGTGGGAGAAGGATTCGGAGGACGGCACCAAGCACATCCACGACATCAAGGAGCAGGACATATATCTGGGCGAGTTGCCCCTGATGACCGATACGGGCTCGTTCATCATCAACGGCACGGAGCGGGTGATCGTCAGCCAGATGCACAAGAGCCCGGGCGTGTTTTTCAGCCACGACAAGGGCAAGTCCCATTCCAGCGGCAAGATCCTTTACTCGGCGCGCATCATTCCCCAGCGCGGCTCCTGGATAGACTTTGAATTCGACGCCAAGGATCAGTTGTTCGTGCGGATAGACCGCAAGCGGAAATTCCCCGCCACCATTCTCCTGCGCGCCATGGGCTACAACGAGGAGGATATCCTCAACCGCTTCTATCTCAAGGAAACCCTCGACTTGAGCGAAGCGCTGGGCAAGGAGCCGGAGAAGCGGAGTTACTTCAGGATCGTGGACCCGGATGTGACGCTCAACCTGCGCGCCGTCGGCGATATCGTGGATCCCAAAACCAAGGAAGTGCTGGTGCATTCGGAGCGCAGGATCACCAGGCCGGCGCTACGGCGCATCCAGAGCGCGGGGCTGAAGCGCATACCCTGTCAGGCCGACGAGATTCTGGGGCGCTTTCCCATCCGCAACATCGTCAACGAGGCCGGCGAGGTGATCCTGCCTGCGAACGCCATGATCACCGGCGAGGTGCTGGAAACTCTGCTGGAAAGCGGTTTTAAATCCATTGACCTGATCCACATCGGGGAGCGCACCATCGGCGATTCCCTGCGCGAAACCCTGGCCGGCGACAACATCCGCTCCACCCAGGAAGCCCTGATCGAGCTTTACAAGCGGCTCAAGCCGGGCGACCCCCCGACCCTGGAGACGGCCAAGCTGCTTTTGAACAACCAGTTCTTCAACGAGGACCGCTACAGCCTGTCCAAGGTGGGACGGCTGAAAATCAACAAGAAGCTGGGCATGGAGGAGCCGCTGGAGAATACCGTCCTCAATCAGGAGGACATCCTGCAGACCGTAGACTATCTGCTCAAGCTCAAGGAAGGGGTGGAAGGCACCATTGACGACATTGACCATCTGGGCAACCGGCGCATCCGCAGCGTGGGCGAACTGCTGGAAAACCAATTCCGCATCGGGCTGGTGCGCATGGAGCGGGCGGTCAAGGAGCGCATGAGCCTCCAGGAA
Organism: uncultured bacterium; assembly: GCA_965369935.1. Classification (GTDB taxonomy): domain Bacteria; phylum SAR324; class SAR324; order SAR324; family JACQKK01; genus JAPUIH01. The sequence continues at coordinate 12,839 of CBDUSX010000040.1, read as the reverse complement.
ACCGAGTCCATGATGCTGCACGACATCGTCAACGCCAAGCCGGTGGCCGCGGTCATCAACGAGTTCTTCGGCAGCAGCCAGCTCTCCCAGTTCATGGACCAGACCAATCCCCTGTCCGAAGTCACCCACAAGCGGCGGTTGAGCGCCCTGGGCCCGGGCGGGTTGACCCGGGAATGGGCGGGGTTCGACGTGCGGGACGTGCATGCCTCCCACTATGGCCGCATCTGCCCCATCGAAACCCCGGAAGGCCCCAACATCGGGCTGATCGCCTCTCTGGCGACCTATGCCCAGATCAACGATTTCGGGTTCATCGAGACCCCCTACCACAGGGTGGACAACGGCAAGGTGAAGGACGACATCCAGTATCTGTCGGCGATCGAGGAAGACCAGTTCAAGATCGCCCAGGCCAATGCGCCCCTGACCCCCAAGTCCGAGTTCCGCAACGAGTTGGTCTCCTCCCGGCACCGGGGGGAATTCGAAATGATCGGCAAGGGCGAGATTGACTATATGGACGTCGCGCCCCACCAGTTGGTTTCCGCCGCGGCCTCGCTGATTCCGTTTCTGGAGCACGACGACGCCAACCGGGCCCTGATGGGCTCCAACATGCAGCGCCAGGCGGTCCCTTTGATTCAGCCCAGCGCGCCCCTGGTGGGCACGGGCATGGAGCGCAAGGTGGCGGTGGATTCGGGCTCCTGCGTGGTGGCCCGCCGCTCCGGCACGGTGGACCGGATTGATTCCGGGCGCATTGTCGTGCAAGCGGACGTGGATTTGTCCAGCGAGGAGGTGGCGGTGCCGGCCAACGTGGACATCTTCCACCTGGCCAAGTATCGCCGCTCCAACCAGAACATCTGCATCAACCAGCGTCCCATCGTAAAGGTCGGGCAGCGCGTGCAAGCGGGCGAGATCATCGCCGACGGCCCCAGCTGCGATCAGGGGGAACTGGCTTTGGGGCAGAACATCCTGGTGGCCTTCCTGCCCTGGAACGGCTACAACTTCGAGGATTCCATCCTCATTTCAGAGCGTGTGGTGCGCGACGACCTGTACACCTCCATCCACCTGGAGGAATTCGAGGTGGTGGCCCGGGATACCAAGCTGGGCAAGGAGGACATCACCCGCGACATCCCCAACGTCAGCGAGGAGGCCCTGCGCAACCTGGACGACAGCGGGATCGTGCGCATCGGCACCTATGTGCGCACCGGGGACGTTCTGGTGGGCAAGGTCACGCCCAAGGGCGAAACCCAGCTCAACCCCGAGGAAAAGCTGCTGCGGGCCATCTTCGGCGAAAAAGCCGGGGACGTGCGCGACACCTCCCTGCGGGTGCCCCAGGGCATCGAAGGGGTGGTCATCAACGTGGTTACCTTCAACCGCAAAGGGGTGGAAAAAGACGAGCGCACCCACCAGATCGAGCAGTACCTGCTGGACAAGTACGAGAAGGACCACAACGACGAAGTGCGGATCGTGCGCGCCAACCTGATCAAGATCGTCAGCCAACTCATCATGGGCAAAAAGCTGGTCTACGACGTCACCACCCCGGACACCCACAAGCTGCTGTTCAAGAAGGGGTCCAAGATCACCGACGAGATGATCGACAACATCCCCACGCACAGCTGGCCGGATGTGAAGGTGTCCGACGAAGGGATCAACAAAAAGCTGACCCGCATCGTGCAAAACGCGCTCTCCCAGATGGACCTGCTGGAAAACGTCTATCAGGACAGCTGCGAAAAGGTGCTGCGGGGCGACGAACTGCCCCCGGGCGTAATCCGCATGGTCAAGGTGTACATCGCGGTGAAGCGCAAGCTTTCCGTGGGCGACAAGATGGCCGGACGCCACGGAAACAAGGGCGTGGTTTCTCGGATCGAATCCATCGAGAACATGCCCTACCTGGAAGACGGCACGCCGGTGGACATCGTGCTCAACCCTCTCGGGGTGCCCTCCCGCATGAACGTGGGCCAGATTCTGGAAACCCACCTGGGATGGGCGGCCAAGGAACTGGGGGACAGGATTCAGGACATGATCGCCCAGGAAAACCCGCTACGCAAATTGAGGGACTTCGTCAACAACGTGTACAAGTCCAAGACCATCAAGGAGTACTTCGAGGGGCTGAACGACAAGACCTTCCTGGAAAAGGTGAAACAATTCAGGAAGGGCCTGTTCTTCTCCACCCCGGTGTTCGACGGCGCCAGCGAGGCGGACATTTCCCATCTGCTCGACATGGCCAACCTGCCCGACAGCGGACAGGTTACGCTGTACGACGGCCTGAGCGGCGAGGCGTTCGAAAATCCGGTCACCGTGGGCTACATCTACATGATGAAGCTCCATCACCTGGTGGACGACAAAATCCATGCCCGCTCCATCGGCCCATACTCCCTGGTCACCCAGCAGCCCCTTGGCGGGAAGGCCCAGTTCGGCGGACAGCGCTTCGGGGAAATGGAAGTCTGGGCCCTGGAAGCTTACGGGGCGGCATTCACCCTGCAGGAGTTGCTGACGGTGAAGTCGGACGACATCGTGGGCCGCAACCGCATATACGAGGCCATCGTGAAAGGCAACTACATCCTGGAGACCGGCATTCCGGAATCGTTCAAGGTGCTCACCAACGAGTTGAAGAGCCTTTGTCTCGACCTCAGGCTGACAAGGTGATTCAAGGGCTCGGCTTGCAAGGAATTTGACGGCCGTGGACCATCAATCCACACCCAACTCCATCCGGAGGACAAATTGAAAGCGCTCAACACCATCATTGAAAAGCCTCTTTTGCATACGGACTATTCCGCCGTGCAGATCCGGATCGCCTCCTCGGAGGAAATCCTTTCCTGGACCCACGGGGAAGTGAAGACCTCCGAGACGATCAACTACCGCACGTTCAAGCCGGAACGGGACGGGCTGTTTTGCGCCAAGATTTTCGGTCCTATCCATGACTACGAGTGCAACTGCGGAAAATACAAGCGCATGAAGCACCGCGGCATCACCTGCGAGAAATGCGGGGTGGAGGTGATCCAGTCCAAGGTGCGCCGGGAAAGGCTGGGCCACATCAAGCTGGCTTCCCCGGTTTCGCATGTGTGGTTTCTCAAAGGCGTCCCCAGCCGCATTGGAAACCTGCTGGACATGACCCTGCGCGACCTGGAGCGGGTGCTGTACTTCGACGCCTATATTGTGCTGGATCCGGGCAGCTCCCCCCTGGCTGCCATGGAACTGCTGGAAGAAGACCGCTACCGGGAAATGGCCGACAGCTTTCCGGACCTGCGTGTGGGCATGGGCGCCGAGGCCATCCGCGAGCTGCTCTCCGCCCTGGAGCTGGAACAGTTGAGCGAGACCCTGTACACCGAAATGCGCGAGGTGGGCAGCGAGGCCAAGCGCAAGAAGGTCGTCAAGCGCCTCAAGATCGTGGAAGCGTTCCGCAAATCGGAGAACGATCCAGCTTCCATGATTCTGGACGTGATTCCCGTGCTCTCCCCGGAGCTGCGGCCCCTGGTGCCCCTGGAAGGCGGGCGCTTTGCCACCAGCGACCTGAACGATCTCTACCGGCGGGTGATTCACCGCAACAACCGCCTCAAGCGCCTGATAGACCTGCGCGCCCCCGAGCTGATCGTGCGCAACGAAAAGCGCATGCTTCAGGAAGCCGTGGACGCCCTGTTCGACAACGGCCGGCGGGGCCGGCCCATCATGGGCACCAACAAGCGGCCTCTGAAGTCCTTGAGCGACATGCTGAAAGGCAAGCAGGGCCGCTTCCGCCAGAATTTGCTGGGCAAGCGGGTGGACTACTCGGGACGCACCGTGATCGTGGTGGGTCCGGAGCTCAAACTCAACCAGTGCGGACTGCCCAAGGTGATGGCCCTTGAACTGTTCAAGCCGTTCATCTTTCACTTGTTGATGGAGCGCTACGAGGTGCCCACCATCAAGGTCGCCAAAAAGCTTCTGGAAGAGGGTCACGAGGAAGTGTGGGAAGTGCTCGACGAGGTGATCGTGGACCATCCGGTGATGCTCAACCGGGCGCCGACCCTGCACCGGCTGGGCATCCAGGCCTTCGAGCCGTTGTTGATCGAGGGCAAGGCCATTCAGTTGCACCCCCTGGTCTGCACGGCTTTCAACGCGGACTTCGACGGCGACCAGATGGCGGTGCACGTGCCGCTTTCCGTGGAGGCACAGCTGGAGGCCAAGGTGCTGATGATGTCCACCAACAACATCCTCTCGCCCGCCAACGGCAAACCCATCATGACGCCTACCCAGGACATGGTGCTCGGCCTGTACTGGATGACCAAGGAGACCGAGGGCGCTCTCGGCGAGGACAAGAGCTTCACCTCTCTGGACGATCTGGAACTGGCCGTCGCCCACAACAAGGTCGGCCTCCACGCCCGCATCAAGCTCTGGGTCGAGGGCGAGCTGGTTACCACGACCGTGGGGCGGGCCCTGCTCTACACCAGCGTGCCCAAGCAAGTGCCGTTCTCCTTTGTGAACCGGCTGATGAAGAAAAGGGAGTTGGGCAACCTGGTGGACATGGCCTATCGCATGGCCGGCAACGTGGCCACCGTGAAAATGTTGGACGAGTTGAAGCGGCTCGGATTCGAGCATGCCACCCGGGCCGGTTTTTCCATCAGCATCAACGACATGTCCATCCCGGAGGAAAAGCCCGAAATGCTGAACAAAGCCCAGCAGGAGGTGCTCGACGTACGGCAACAGTACGTGGACGGGCTGATTACCGAAGGCGAGCGCTACAACAAGGTGATTGACATCTGGGCCCGGCTGACCGACCAGGTGGCCGAAGCCATGCTGGCCAATCTGGCCGAGGAAGGCGGGGAGACCAAGGAGACGGTGAACCCCATCTTCGTGATGGCCGATTCGGGCGCCCGGGGAAGCACCCAGCAGATGAAGCAGCTCGCCGGAATGCGCGGCCTGATGGCCAAACCCTCCGGGGAAATTATCGAAACGCCCATCACGGCCAATTTCCGCGAAGGGCTGAGCGTGCTGCAATATTTCATCTCCACCCACGGCGCCCGCAAGGGACTGGCCGACACCGCCCTCAAGACGGCAAACTCCGGCTATCTGACCCGCAGGCTGGTGGACGTGGCCCAGGACGGCGTCATTACCGCCAATGACTGCGGCACGGTGGACGGCATCGAGATGACCGCGCTGATAGAAGCCGGAGAAATCATCGAAACCCTCGGCGACCGCGTGCTTGGGCGGGTGGCCAACGAGGATGTGCTCGATCCCTACAGCAACGACATGCTGATCAAGGCGGGCGACGAAATTGACGAGGATAAGGTGGACGCGCTTGAGAACGCGGGGATCGAGAAGGTGTTCATCCGCTCCGTGCTCACCTGCAACATGGAGCACGGCGTCTGCGTACTGTGCTATGGGCGCGACCTGGCAAGAGGGCGCATGGTCTCCAAGGGCGAGGCGGTGGGCGTGATCGCCGCGCAAAGCATCGGCGAGCCCGGCACCCAGCTCACCATGCGCACCTTCCACATCGGGGGCGCGGCCAGCCAGCGGGTGGAGGTCAGCAAATGGGAATCCAAGTTCAGCGGCACCCTGGATTATTCCAACGCGCGCGTGGTCAAGAACCGGGATGGTAACTGGACCATCATGAACCGCAAGGCGGAAGCCCGGGTGATTGACAACAACGGCCGCGAAATCGAGGCCCGCTCCCTCCCCGTGGGTGCGATCCTGATGATGCCCAACGGGACGCAAATCAAACGAGGGCAAGAACTGGCCGAATGGGACCCCTTCGCCATGCCCATCCTGTCCGACATCGCCGGCAGTGTGAAATTTTCCGACATTGTGGATGGCATCACCATGCGCGAGCAGCTGGACAAGGAAACCGGCCTGTCCCGGCGGGTGATCCTGGAGCCGGCCGACTCGGACAGCCGGCCGGAAATTTCCATCCGCGACAAGAACGGCCGCATCATCAAGAACCCGGAAACCAATCAGCCGGCCCGCTTCTTCCTTCCCGCCAAGGCGGAATTGATGGTGGAGGACGGCCAGCAGATCAATGCCGGCTCCATCCTTGCGCGGGTGCCGCGCGAAATCCTGCGCAACCGGGACATCACCGGGGGGTTGCCCCGCGTGGCGGAACTGTTCGAGGCCCGGCTGCCCAAGGAGTCATCCATCATCAGTGAGATTGACGGGGTGGTGTCCTTCGGCAAGGACGTAAAGCGCAAACAAAAGGTGATCGTGACGCCCGAACACGGGGAATCCAAGGAATACCTGATTCCCCGCGGCAAGCACATCATCGTCCATGAAGGGGACTACGTGAAGGCGGGCGAGCCCATCGTGGACGGGCCGGCCAACCCCCACGACATCCTGGCGGTGCTGGGCACCAAGGAGTTGCAGAAATATCTGGTGGATGAGGTGCAGGAAGTCTACCGCCTGCAAGGGGTGAGCATCAACGACAAGCACGTGGAGGTGATCGTCCGGCAAATGCTGAAACAGGTGAAGATCATAGATCCGGGCGGAACGACCTTCCTCATCAATGAGAACGTCTCCCGCCACAGCTTCGACCGGAAGAACCAGGAGGCCCTGGACGCGGACCTGCCGGTGGCCGTCGGCAAGCCGGTGCTGCAAGGCATCACCAAGGCGGCTCTGAGCACCGAATCGTTCATCTCGGCCGCCTCCTTCCAGGAGACGACGAAGGTGCTCACGGAAGCCGCCATCAACGGCAAGAGCGACTCCTTCCGGGGCTTGAAGGAAAACGTGATTCTGGGCCGGCTCATCCCCACCGGCACCGGCTTCGAGGAGTTCCGCAACGCCACCTACGAGATTCCGGAGGAATTGGTCGAGGAGGTTGCGTCGGCGGACTAGGTGCAGGCAAGTCGGCAACACAAAAAAAAGGGCCGCTTCGTTGAAGCAGCCCTTTTTTTGTTTCAATTACCAGCGGATTGCGCGCCCTGCATCAAAAACGCAGGTTGAATCCGAAACTGAACGGCGGTGGCGGCGGCAGGGCGGAAACGGATACCAAGGAGTCCATCGGATCGGCCTCGAAACCCGGCCGCCTCATGGCTGCGCGGGGGGCGTCCGGCACAATGACCGTCTTGAGGCCCACGGTCATTCCCAGCAAGGCGCCAAGCACGATGCCCAGCCCGATCGACCGTTGGGTGGTGCGGTCGTCGCCGTTTCCGATCAACGAGAACCAGCCTCCGATCAACAGGCCCGTACCCGCGCCCCAGGCGATGTTGAGGGGCAGATCCCGCTTTTCCTCCTCCAATCTCAACACGTCCCTGCGCCCGCGGACGGTGGCTCCGGCCGGGCCGGCTTCCTCGGCTTTCTCTTCATCGACGAACTGGCCCCCTTCGGTGAAATCATCTGCGGCGGGTGGGCGGTCGAACCCCCCTTCGTCCTCGGCGAAGCCCTCCTGTGATTCCACGAAGTCGTCGCGGCTGAACTCATCTTCGGAGAATTGCGCCAGGGCGGGGCCTGGAGGGGCCATGCAAATCAGCGCCACCAGTACGGCCAGCCACCATAAGCCGCAGTTTCGAATTTTTGCCAACATGCCTCGTCTCGCGTAAACTGTGTCAGTCGTTTGGTTTCTGACAATTAAATGCAATTACCATGCACCCGTCAGACAAATTTGCCGCCCGCGGCCCGGCATGCCGCCGTGGGGCAATACGGGCCTGCCACGGCTCGTCCGAACACCGGCGGGTATTCAGTTCCCGGCCCGATACTGAATTTTACAACAAACCTGACGGATTGCCCGTCATATTTTGCGGTGGCCGGCGAGCCCCCGCGAGACCGCTGCCGAAATCACACGCTGCCCACTTTGGCGAGATGGAGCGGAACCCACTACCCTGTCCAGCCGATTCCAACCATTCAGCGATGCTCCCTGTTAAATTCCGCCACGCCCTTTCGTACACCAACATGGCTGTGCAACTGTCCTATTCATTGGCCGAGGTCGCGTGCTATTCCGTGTGGCGCGTCCGCTTCTGGTGGGGTTACGTGCGGGGCCGGGGAGCGGAAATGCAGGCTATCGCGGACAGCATGCTCTTCAACTGGGCCGCGCTGTCGCTCAAGCGGTTCCACTGCGAAGTGAAGGTGGAAGGGCTGGAGCATATGCCCAACCGGGGCCCGGTGGTCGTGGTGGCGAATCACCAGAGCCTGTTCGACGTTCCCGTTCTCATGACCCATTTGGGCAGAATGCTCGGCTTCGTGGCCAAGCGTGAATTGTTCCGCATACCCGGTTTCAGTTACTGGATGAAGAGGCTCCATTGCGTTTCCCTGGACCGCGGCGACGCCAGGGCCGTGCTGGGCATGTACGAGGGCCTGAGCCGGCAAATCAAGGAAGCGGGATCCGGAATCATCGTGTTTCCGGAGGGCACCCGCACCAGGGACAGGGGCGGCGCCATCCAGAAATTCCGGGATGGCAGCCTGCGCATAGCCACGGCCCAGGGCATCCCCATTCTTCCGGTCAGCATTGACGGTTCGCGGTATTTCAACCGGCCCGAGGCCTTGTACCAAACCCGCGAGACGGGGCGGGTGGTAAGGGTAAAAATCGCTCCGCTGGTGCATTTCAAAGCCGGCTCCTCCCGGGAGCGGCGCGATCTGGCCTCCAAAATTCGCGACACCATCGTGGCCAATCACGAGTCAATCCGCGTGGAATGGCCGTCGAAATCCGCGGACGCCTGATGCGGGAAAGTACCCCCGCGGCGTGAGGCTCATTGAGACAGAGTTATTGACACAAAGGCGGAGGCCATTGAGAAGCACTGAGTCGCGCACGGCGCTGGTCGTCGAGCCCGATCTGCTCGAGTTGCGCCGCTACCGGCGATTGCTGCTCGGGGCGGGTTTTGAACGGGTGCTGCCCGCGGGATCGGGCGCGGAGGCTCTCACCGTGATGGCCGCGGAGTTGGTGCATTTGGTGCTCACCCCCTGGGAGACGGGAGAACTCTCCGGCCTGGAGTTGCTGCGGGCCTTACGCAGACGGGGCAGAAACCGCAACGTGCCGGTGGTGATACTGGATCACGGGCTTTCCCAGCAAACCATCGTCGCCGCCGTCAAGGCCGGCGTGGCCGGCCGGCTGAAGCTGCCGGCGGACGCCGCGAAACTAAATGATCTGCTGGCTGCCATCGCCGCGGACGCACCGCCGCGCACCGGGGCAGACAGGGGCAATGAGGCCCCGGCCGGGAAACCTGAGGGAAGTCCATAGCAATCGCCCTCAATCGTGCGCCCGCAAGGAACCCACTGCTCCCGGTTGAACCTTGGGCCGGTTGCAGTTACCCTATTGCATTGCAGCGACAATCGTTACCAGCCGCGGCCCCGCCGGCAGCTTCAGCCGGCCTTGGCGGCGCGCAGCACCATCACCGGCGAACGGCAGGATGGACGCAACAAACACCAGCCGGAACGGCGTGGAAATTTTGCTGGCCAGGCCCAGGGGGTTTTGCGCCGGGGTCGAGCGGGCCATTGCCATTGTGGAACTGGCCCTGGAAAAATACGGCCCGCCCGTCTACGTCAAGCACGCCATCGTCCACAACAGGCATGTGGTGGAACGCCTGAACGAGCGGGGCGCGGTGTTCGTCGAGGAATTGCGCGACGTGCCGCGGGGGGCGCGGGCCATCTTCTCCGCCCATGGGGTATCGCCGGCCGTGCGCGAGGAGGCGCGGGAGCGGGGGTTGGAAGTGGTGGACGCCACCTGCCCCCTGGTAACCAAGGTGCACATGGAAGCCCGGCGCTTTGCGGGTGAGGGCCGGACGATCTTTCTGATCGGCCACCGCGGGCATGTGGAGGTGGCCGGCACCCTGGGCGAGGCACCCGGGCAAATGGTGGTGATCGGCACGGTGGAGGAAGCCGGGCGGGCGAGCGCGCCCGACCCGGAAAGGGTGTCCTTCCTCACCCAGACCACCCTGTCCCTGGACGACACGCAGGCCATCGTGGAAACGTTGCGGCGCCGCTTCCCCGCGCTCAAGGGCCCCGGCAAGGAAGACATCTGCTATGCCACCCAGAACCGGCAAAACGCGGTGAAGGCCTTGGCGAAGGAGGCCGACGTGATCCTGGTCGTGGGCTCGGAGCACAGCTCCAACTCCAACCGGCTGGCGGAGGTCGCCCGGGCTCACGGGGTGCCCGCATACCTGGTGGAATCCTGTGGGCAATTGGAGCCGGCCTGGCTGGCCGGAGCGCGCTGCATCGGCGTCGCCGCCGGGGCTTCCGCGCCGGAGGACATTATCCAGGAACTGGTGGGCCATCTGGCCCGAAGCCACGGGGCCAGGGTGAGGGAGCTGGAGGCGCCTCCGGAAACGGTGTCTTTTCCCATCCCCGCGCAGCTTTCCCATTGAACCAAACCAATTCATCTTTTTCACGCGTCTCATCAAACTGGGCGGAGCGCCCGTTGCGGGCCTGCGCCCAGGCATTGAAACCAGGGAGGTTGCATGAATTTCAGTTACGCTGACAAGCTCACCGGCAAGGAACGGCTTGGGTGCCTGGTGCTGTTTTTCGAAAAAGGCCGGGTGAGTGCCCCCGCCGCCGCGCCCAAAACCGTGCGCGACGAGGTGAGGCGCATGGCGGCCCTGAAGGACTTTGCGGGCAACACGGGAGAATCCCAGTTGCTGCCGCTGGCCTCCGGCCCCATTGCGCGGGCGCTCTGCATCGGGCTGGGTGAAGGAAAAAAACTGGAGCGGGAGGCGCTGCGCCGGGCCGCGGGCGCCGCGGCCAAGCAGTTGAAGGGCCTCAACCTGGACGGGGCCGGGGTGCTGGTTCCCAAGGTGGGCCCGGCGGAGTTGCGGCCGGAGTTCGGGGGTATCATGGCGGAGGGCATGGCCCTGGGCGGCTATGCTTTCGAGGCGTACAAGGAGCAGAACCAGGACGGCAAGGAGCCGAAGAAAAAGAAGCTGGCCCGCGTGACGCTCCTCGATCCGGAGCGCGTGACCAGCGCCGGCTCCATGCGCCGGGGGGCCGCGCGGGGGGAAGCGATCTGCCTGGCCCGCACCCTGGGCAACCAGCCGGCCAATGTCATGACCCCCACCCAACTGGCGGGAGAGGCCCGCCGGGTCGCAAAAAAACGCGGGCTGCGCCTGAAAGTGCTCGAGCGGGCGGAGCTGGAAAAGCTGGGCATGGGCATGTTCATGGGCGTGGCCAGGGGCTCCCGCCAGCCGCCCAAGCTGATCGTGATGGAATACCGGCCCCCCGGGGCGAAAGGCACCCTGGCCTTCGTGGGCAAGGGCATCACCTTCGATTCGGGCGGCATTTCCCTCAAGCCGGGCCATGCCATGGACGAGATGAAATTCGACATGTGCGGCGCCGCGGCGGTGGTGGGGGCCATGGATGGCATTGCGGTGGCAAAGCCCAAGGTGAACGTGGTGGGTGTGATTCCCGCCTGCGAAAACCTGCCCGACGGGAACTCGGTCAAGCCGGGCGACATCCTGAAATCCTACGCGGGCAAGCACGTGGAAATTCTCAACACGGACGCCGAGGGCCGGCTGGTTTTGGGGGACGCGCTGGCCTACGTCATCAAGAAGTACAAGCCCGATGCCGTGGTGGACCTGGCAACCCTCACGGGAGCCTGCGTGATCGCCCTGGGCCATTACGCCAGCGGAGCCATCACCAACGACGAGACGTTTTTGGATCAGGTGGTGCGGTCTGGCAAGGCCAGCGGGGACGTGGTGTGGCCCCTGCCCAATTTCGACGATTATGGCGAAGGGCTGAAAGGCAAGTACGCGGACCTGCAGAACATCGGCCCCCGGGAAGCGGGCGCCATCACCGCGGGGCTGTTTCTCAAGCATTTCGTGGGCGAGGTGCCCTGGGTACACCTGGACATCGCCGGAACCGCCTGGGGAGTCAAGGGCGTGGGGCATGTGCCCAATGAGGGCGCCACCGGCGTGGGCGTGGCGCTGCTGATGGACCTGGCCGAGCGCTGGCGCAAGGGCAAGTAGGCGCTCGGCCCGCCCTGAATCCTCCGCGCCGGAGTTTCCATTATGATTGTGGTCTGCCTGAAGGCCAGCACCCGCACGGACGTGCCCCTGCGCCTGGACGCCGCCGGCCGCGCCGTGCGGGATGAGGATACGGCGCCGGCGCCCGGCGGGCGGAATCTGGCCCCCCTGGCCCAGGCGCTGGCCCTGAAGGCCGCGGTCCCAGGAGCGGAATCCATCATGGTTCTCAGCGTCGCGCCGCCGGCCGGAGAGGCCCTGCTGCGGGAGGCTCTGGCCCATGGGGCCGACCGGGCGTTGCGCGTGTGGGGGGAAGGCTGGTCCGCCGGAGCCGGCGAAGACGGGTCCGCGGCCACCACCGGCCTGATGGCCCGCGCGGCGGCGGAAGCCATCGCCCCCCTTGCACCCGCCCTGGTGCTCGCCGGGGACAAAAGCGGGGACAGCGGCCACGAATGCTTCGGCGCCTTCCTGGCCAAAGCCCTGGCGGCGCCCCTGGCCCACCGGGCCGTGGAGATCGCAAGGGAAGCAGCGGGCTGGCGGGTGCGGGTCAAGCTGGAGCGGGGCTATACCCAGGAACTGGAACTGGCCCGCGGGGCGGTGGCAACCGTGGCCGGTCAAACCCAGCCGTTGGCCTATCCCTCCCTGCCCACCTGGCTGGCTGGCCTGCGGGCGGACATTCCCGCCGTGTCCGTGAGTGTGCGCGAAACGTCCGTCAGACCCACCCTGCTGAGGCCGCCCCTGCCCCGGGTGAAGCGCTACGTGGTTCCCGAGGAAACCCTCGATGCGGAAGGGCGCATCCGCAGCCTGGTGGAGCTTCCGGCAGGGGGGGGAGGCGTGGTGCTGGGGCCGGAGATGGAGCCCGCGGCGCAGGCCGCGGAACTGGCGCAATTCCTGCGGAAGCAGGGCTACGCCTGAAGGGGGCTGCATCTAGGGGGCGACGTCTGAGGGGAAGATTCGTCAGGGGGCCTTGCCCCCTGACAACCCCCAGCAGGGGCCGAAGGCCCC
>CBDUSX010000039.1:0-15879 GCA_965369935.1 uncultured bacterium | reverse complement strand
CCCCAGCGCCTGCCCGATGCGCGCCAGGGTCTTGTCCCTGCCGAACACCTCCACGATCTGCGCCAGGTCCGGCCCTGCCTTTTCCAGGGTGATCGCCGCACGCATGGGCGCGAACAGGGCCTTGCCCTTGAGCTGGGTTTCCTCCTGCACTTCCTTCATGAGCAGCTTGAAGGCACCCTGATCCAGCTTAGCGAGAGTTTCCAGCCTGCTGTAGGCCGCCCTGAACGCCCGTTGCGCGTCTTCCGTAGCCATGGTTTCAACGAGTTCGGGCAGCACCGGCTCGTCGTCCCGGCGGGAAAACACCCGTGCGCGCTCGTTGAAATCCGCGAGGGTGACCAGGGAAGTCTGTACGGAGGCTGCCAACCTGTGCATGCTCTGCTCGTCATGCGTGCCGCGGATGCCCTCGTCCACGAAGGGTGCGGCCATGTCCAGCAACTCGTCCACCGGCAGCGCCTGGATGTATTGCTGGTTCATCCAGTCCAGCTTGGAACGGTCGAACACCGCCGCGGCCCGGCCGATGCGCTCCAGGGAAAACTCCTCCACCAGCTCCTCGCGGGTCATGATTTCCCGGTCGTCCCCCGGGCTCCAGCCAAGCAGAACCAGGAAGTTCACCAGCGCGTCGGGCAGGTAACCCTTGCGCCGGTAGTCCTCGGCAGCCACGTCCCCCTTGCGCTTGCTCATCTTGGAGCGGTCCTCGTTGAGCAGCAGGGGCAGATGGGCGAACACCGGCTCCTGCAGCTTCAGCCAGCGGTAGAGCAGCACGTGCTTGGGGGTGGAGGGCAGCCATTCCTCGGCGCGGAGGATATGGCTGATGCCCATGGCGTCGTCGTCCACCACCACGGCCAGATGGTAGGTGGGAAAGCCATCGGACTTGATCAGCACCTGATCGTCCAGTTGGGGGGAATTGATCTCCACGTTGCCCCGGATCACGTCGCGCACCACAATCCGCTCATCTTTGTCCGGGATGCGCATGCGGATCACCGCCTTTCGGCCCTCGTCCTCGAAGCGCCGCCGTTCCTCTTCGCTCAGGTTACGGTGCCTTCCGTCGTACTTGAGCGGCTGGCCCCGCGCCTGCTGGTCTTTGCGCATCTGATCCAGTTCCTCCGGCGTGACGTAGCACTTGTAGGCATTGCCCTGCCCGAGCAGGGTTTCCGCGGCCTCCCGGTAGCGTTCGAGCCGCTCCGACTGCCGGTAGGGGCCGAAGTCCCCGCCCACGTGCGGACCTTCGTCCGGGGCGATTCCAGCCCAGAGCAGCACGTCTACAATGCCCTGCTCCGCGCCCGGGACAAGGCGCTCCTGGTCCGTGTCCTCGATGCGCAACACGAACGCGCCCCCATGCTTTTTGGCGAACAGGTAGTTGAACAGGGCGGTGCGCAGGCCCCCCACGTGCAGGTCGCCCGTGGGGCTGGGGGCGAAACGAACGCGAACTGCGCTCATGGTCCACCTCGGAGACGATCGGGGTTGCGGTATGGCTTCAAGGGGCGTTCGGTTCCGTACGGAGGCCGGGAACAATCGGATAGACGCGTGGTTGCTTTGCCTGTGGGTTTCCTGCGCCGGCCCATCGTTGTCCGGCACACCGATGGCTCGCGCAGCGGATGCCGTCTAAATCAACGATAGCATGCGGGAACGGCTGACGCCTGGCAATAGGCAATCGGCAGACCCGCGGAGTTGGAGGGCGCCCGGCCGTGCGGGGCCTGAAAGATTTGCACCGCCGCCGCCGTTGGCGTAATTTAGGATAAATATCATGTGTCATGGGAATCAGCTTGTGCTTCCCGGCCTTGAAATTCCACGGAGGACGAAATGGCTTTGTTCAACACACGGGATAACGCGGCCGTGCTCAACCCCGCAGGCTCGGCGGCAATCACCGAACGGATGGCCTTCCTGAGGAAGGTCTACGGCCTGCTCACGGCCTCGCTGCTGTTTACGACCGGGGCGGCCTATTTCGGCCAGGCTCTGGATCCGGCCACATTTTTCTGGCCGTTGCTGATCGCCTTCTTCGGCACTTTGATCTTCGCGATGGCGGTGCGCCGCAAGCCCGGCTGGAATTTGATCGCCCTGTTCAGCTTTACCACCGTGGGGGGCCTGTATATCGCCCCGGTGACGCGGATTTACGATTTGGCGGTGATCCAGGAGGCGCTGGTGCTGACGGTGGTGATTTTCGGGTCGCTCACCATGTATGTGATGATGTCCAAGAGGGATTTCTCCTTCCTGCGCAGTTTCCTGGTCATGGGGCTGGTGCTGGTTATCGCGGGCTCCCTGCTGAACGCGTTCCTGTTCCAGAATTCGATGGGCCACTTCGTCATTTCCGGCGGCGGCGTGATTCTGTTTTGTGGATTCATTCTCTATGACACGTCGAACATTCTCCGCCATTACGACGTGGAGGACTACACCGCGGCCACCCTGGCCTTGTATCTTGACATCCTGAACCTGTTCCTGTTCATCCTGAGCTTGCTCGGCGGCAGCAGGGATTAGTTGTCTCCGGCGGGCTCTTCATCCGGCCCGCCGGCCCTTTTGAAACGCGTATCCAGCACGAAGTCCACCCCCTTGGTGCCGGGCGGTATGAGCACCCGCCCGCGCCCGATGACCTCTCCGTCCACCGGATTCAGGGGAGCGCCGTCCTTGTCGGTCAGGATGCGCAGATAATACGCCCGCCCCGCCGCTTCCTCCGGCACGGTGATGAAGAACGGCTGGGGCAGGAACACGTGCGGAATGATCTTCGTCACCGCGGGCCGGCTTGACTCCGCGGCAAAGAGCAGAATCACCAGCCGGTCCGTGGGCTCCACGCCGTACACCAGGTCCGGATGCACCCGCACCACGCCTTGAATGGTGCGGGCCTCCTCCCCAGGCCTGAGGGAAGGCCCGCGCCCCGGCTCGGACGGGACCCGCCCTGTACCCGTGGGGCCGGCGGCATTGAACAGGCTGCCCCGGAACGGCTGGTCCAGCACGAGGCGCACCTGCTCCGTGCCCAGAGCAATCGGTTCCGCGGAGCGGCCGTAGACCTCTCCGGGGGTGACCTTGAAGATTTCTCCGTCCTTGTCGGTGATGCCCACCAGATGATAGGCCCCGCTCAAGGCTTTTTCGGCCCGGCTGTCCCCCTGCCCGATGTCGAACACCTGCGGCGGCACGAGCGGGGTGATGATGCGCAGGGCGACCGCCTTGTCGGTGGCCGGATCAATCAGATAAAGCACCAGGCGGTCCGTTTTCACGATATCCGCCTGCCCCGAGGCGAACAACTCCGGCGCCACGTCCACCACGCCGCTCAGGGAAGCGGCCAACATGGCCTCCTCCCGGTTCACCTCCCGCAGCAGAGCGAACAGGACCCCAGCGGTGAATACCCCCATCAGCACGACAATAACGATTCTCCGGGGTGTCATCCGCTGTCCGGTATGCAGTCTTGTCCAGGTTAATGGATATACTGGGGAAAGCCCGGGCGGCCCCCGTGTTCCGCCGCGAGCCCGCCCGTGCAATTTTCCGCAAAATCAATCCAGGGCTTCCACGATGGTGGCGATGCCCATGCCTGCCCCGATGCACATGGTGGCGAGTCCGTAGCGCACGCCGCCACGGCGCCGCATTTCATGGCACAGCCCCACGAACAGCCGCGCGCCGCTGGCGCCCAGGGGATGGCCGATGGCGATGGCCCCTCCGTTCACGTTCACCACGGAGGGCTCCAGCCCCAGCTCGCGCACGGTCACCAGCGACTGGGAGGCGAAGGCCTCGTTGATCTCGGCCAGCCCGATGTCCTTAGGTCCCAGCCCGGCGCGCTTCATGGCCTTGCGGCTGGCCGGGATGGTGCCGATTCCCATCAGCTGGGGTTTCACGCCGGACACCGCCATGGAGACGATGCGGGCCATGGGCTTCAGGCCCTCGGCCTTGGCGCGTTCCTCGGACATCAACAACACCGCCGCCGATCCGTCATTGGTGGGGCATGAGTTGCCCGCGGTGATCAGCAATTCCCGCTCCGCAAAGCTGACGATCATTCCCAGGGGATTGAGGGTGGACAGCTTTTCCAGGGTGGTGTCCGCGCGCACGCAGTCGTCCTTCTCGAACATCACCTCCTCGCCGGTCTGGGAGAAATCCACGCTGCCGTCCTCGCTGAACACCGGCAGTCGCACGGGCAGGGGGATGATTTGTTCCTTGTAACGCCCGGCGTCATAGGCCTCGGCGGTTCTGTGGTGGCTTTCCATGGCGAACCGGTCCATCTCCTCCCGCCCCAGGTTCCAGGCTTCCGCCACGTTCTGGGAGGTTTGGGGCATGGAGGGATTGGCCGGGGCGCTGAGCAGATACTCCGGGAACTCCACGGAGAAATACTGGTCGTGGTTGGGGTCCGGCTTCTTCTGTGCTTCGCTGAGCGCCTTCACCCGCGGGTGGATGGTGGTCAGGGGATTGTCTCCGTCGCCCCTGGGCGGAATGCCGCGCCCCATGCGCTCCACGCCGGCCGCGATGCCGATCTCGCCGGCGCCGGTCATGATGGAACGGGTGATCATGTGCAGGGCCTGCATGCTGGAGCCGCACTGCCGGTTCACCGTGGCCGTGGAGACCTCCGGGGGCAGCTCCGCGATGCGCGCCACGGTGTTCGATGTCATGCCGGACAATTCTCCGTTGTTGCCCACATTGCCGCAGACCAGGTCTTCGATCTCGTTCGGATCAACCTTGGGATTACGCTCCAGCAGGCCCTTTACGACCGACCCGGCGATCTCGTCCATGCGGGTGGCCACCAGCGTGCCCTTGGCGCCCCGGCCAAAGGCCGAGCGGACGGCATCCACAATCACGACGTTTTTCATTTCCATTGCGGCTCCTCGATTCGGTTGGGCCTGAGCACTCAGGACGTTTCGCGGTTCGGTGCCGGAACAACATTATCCGCCGCCCCGCCTGAAACTTTCCGGTTGTCCGGACGAATGCAGCGGCGGCGCGCGGATTCCCGTTACCGCCTCGATTCCGTGGCCGGAGGCATGTTCTTCAGGATGGACATTTTCAGGGCAAGGCACCCAATTGTCAATGCGCGCCAAGCCCCCGGATTTTACTTTTCGCCTCTTGCGTGCCGGGCGCGGCCCTCAATGCATCACCCGCCCGCCGGAAAGAGTGACGGCCTGCCCGGTCATGGCATCGGACTCCGCCGAGGCCAGATAAACCGCCAGGCCGGCCACCTCCTCCGGGCGGATCATCCGCCCCAGGGGCACGCCCTTGAGCATGGCCTTACGCAGGGCCTCCGGCTCGTCGAAGCCCCGATTGGCCCCCACCTCGCGCAGCAGGCCCTCGAACAGGTCCGTATCCACCATACCGGGACAGATGGCGTTGACCTGAATGCCGTGCCCGGCCATTTCCAGCGCCAGGCAGCGGGTGAGGCCGATGACCGCATGCTTGGACGTGTTGTAGCCGGAACTGGCCGGGGAGGCCGTTTTACCGGCTATGGAGGCCATGTTGATGATCTTGCCCTTTCCCGCGGGCACCATCCGCCGCAGCACCGCCTGAGCGCAGAGAAAGCTGCCGGTGACGTTCACTTCCAGCATGCGGCGCCAGTCCGCGACGTCATAGTCGAGAAACTTCACCGACTGGAAAATGCCGGCGTTGTTGACCAGGATGTCTATCCCTCCCAACTGCTCTTCCGCCGCCTGCACCGCCGCTTCCACCTCCTCAGGCTTCGTGACGTCCGCCAGGTGGGTAAACGCTTCCACTCCGTCCGCCTGGGCGGACTGCACCACCTCCGGCAGCTTGTCCGGGTTCACGTCCACCAGGCACAGCCCCGCGCCCTCCCTCGCGAAGGCCAGGGCGATGGCCCTGCCGATACCCTGCCCGGCCCCGGTAATGAGGGCGGTCTTGCCCTGCAAGCGTCCCGTACCGCTCATCATATGCTCCTCATGAGATGCTCCTGCTGGGGTTGCCGGCCCGCGGCGCAATGAGGTCGGGAAAGCCGCAGTCCTCGCAACCTTGAGAAAAACTGGTGCAAAAATCCTGGTGAATCTGCAACAGCCCCTGCTGGCTGCGCAAGGTGCGCGCCGGGGCCGCGTGCAACATCAACCGCCGTTCCATAAACCGCGTGCGCTGGTTGGGCGCCTCGGGCGGCAGCACGATGAACAACCGGTAAAGCAGCTTTTCCAGTGCCGTGTCGCCCCGCCGCCGCGCATAGGCCAGAAAAAAAGGCAGCACCGCATTGGCCATCACGATGATCATGCGGTCGTGCCCAATCATCCGCGCATCCTGCTTCAGTGCGCGGCTGGAGAAGGACACCACCCGCCGCCAGGGCTCCCGCTGCGGCGTGTCGAACACCCGCTCCAGCATGGAGACGGCCGATTTTTTCAGGTCTGGCTCGTCCCGCAAGGTGTCCAGCGCCCGCAGGAAAGCCAGCCAACTCTTCAGCCAGCCCCCCGCGCCCATCACATGGAGATGGTGAAACATGCCCACCATCCGCCGCTCGGGCGAATTCCAGGGCCGGCTCCCTCCCCGCTTGAGCGGAGTGGCCAAAGGGGCCGCCCCCAGCACGTTCCAGTGGGACCGCCAGGCCTCGTATTCCCCCTCCAACCCCTCCGCCCGGCAGGCCGCGGGACCCTCCTGCAACAGGCCCGCAGCCCCGAACCAGCGGGCCAGCACCTCCTTCCGCGCCCGATCGTAGGGCAGGGCCAGCTTGGCCTCCAGCCCGGCCAGCGGAAATCGCTCCGCCAGAGCCAGAAAGGTGGCGGCGTAGGGCCTGTACCCCAGGGACTGGAACACCAGTTCGAACAGGGTCTGCTCCTCCGGCTTGGCCTCCCAGCGGGGCAGCAGGCGCTCCGCCTTGCCGCGGGCCCTGGATTCGGCGGCATGGGCCACCACCCGGTTCAAGGCTTCCGCCCCGCCCATGGCCCCCCGCAGCCCGCAGCGTCCGGGCAGCCGCTCGTACTGGCCCAGCATGCCTTCCGGGTCCTGCATCACGTCAAGCACCTGGGGAGAGAGGTGGGGCAGGGCTTCCAGCACGGGAATTTTTCTCCCTCCTTCGGAAAAGGCGGCCGCCCCGCCGGCGCCACTCAGGATGACGTGCAGCACCACGCGCTCGTACCCCGCATCCCGGTGGTGGCGGTGGGCTTTCCAGCCCGCTTCTTCGATGTGAATCTCCACGTCTCCGAAGCACTCGCTGTCCCCGATGAGGATGCGCGCGTCCTTGAAGTCCGGCCCCGCGCCCTTGTTCAACCAGCCCTGAAACAGCACCTGGACTTCCTGACCGTCCGCGGTGGACAGTTTCCGGGCGCCCCACAGCTGATGGGCCCAGCAGGCCTGCAGAATGGCTTCCCGCTGCCCGAAAAACTCGGCGATCAGCGCTTCCTTGCCCATTGCCTCCCCGTGCTCCTCCCGCTCGCGCCGCTCCGTTCCGCCGGCAGCCACAGCCCCCGTGGATGCGGTCCCAAGCCCGTGGCCGCAAGCTCTGTCAGCGCTCCGTCGGCCCGGCATTGCAGCACCACCGCCTCCTCCGCATTGGATTTCCCGCCATCCGGAACCGCTCCCTTGCGCCGGGGCAACCGGGCGGAGACAATGCGGCTCCCGGCGGTTTCGCGGAAGGGCGGCAATACCCCGCCGGAAGGCGCAGCCTGCACGGCCAGGGCGGCCAGATTGACTTCGCGCATCTGAAAGCCAAGCCCCCCCTCCCTCCGCAACTCCTCGTCGAACAGGAAGGGCCGCGGCAGCGCGCGCGTGGCATGGCACCAGCGCCTCACCCGCGGAGTCCACATGGGGCAGGCCTCTCCGTGGGGGCACGGATAAAGAATGGGCATGCCCGCCAGTTGCTCGCGCAGCGCCATCAGGTTCATGTACCCCTTGCGCGTCCCAGGCTCCACGAACATCAACAGGCCCCCGCGATTCACCAGCCGCTTGAAGGGCTGGGCAAAGCGCGCGGCCCGCTTGGAACCCCTGCGCGGAGCGAGCAGGTTCATCTCGTTGAGCATCATGGCCCCTCCCAGCACGGCGAAGCCCCCCTTTCCGCGGCCCGCCGCCAGAAAGTTCTCCACACCCTCCGGGTGCGCCTCCAGACTCAAGGCAAGCTCCGGCAGGGCCAGCGCGGCAAAGGCCCGGATGTTGGCCGCGGCCAGTTCCAGCAGCCCCCGGCCCTGGTCCACCAGCACCAGTTCCAGGCGCGGCAAAAGCTTGCCGCCGCCGCCGTCCTGCTCCGCAAGCCGGCTCAGCAGGGCCAGGCTGAAGGCTCCCGTGCCGCAGCCCAGGTCCAGCACGCGCAGCCTGGCCTGCGCGTTCCCGGCGTTTTCGCGAGTTGCGAGGGCGCCCAGGTTTTCCCCGCTGACCCAGGGCAGGCTGTCCAGCACCTGCCGCACCCGGAAGAAGTTGCGGGGCAGGTAGTAGAACTGATAGCCGGCCTGGCGCCGGTGCAGGGGATTTTCCTCGTGGCTGAACCCGCCCGTCCCCACCGTGTAGGCCTCGTGCAGCACCTTGACTTCCCGCGCCACGGCCCGCCAGGCGGCCTCGCCAAAGGGCTTCGGCTTGCGCCCCCCGCCGCTCCTGGCGGAAAAGGCGCCCCCGCCGCTCGTGGCGGAAAAGCGGCCACCGCCGCCTGCGGAGAAGCGCCCTCCCTGAAACCGGAAACGGGCCTGAAAGGCTTCCATCAGGGCCGCCTTGAGCAGTTTGCCGGTGCGCTCCGGCCATGGGTGGGATGAACTCATAGTGATTCGAGTCGCGGGCGCGCCCGCGCCGATTGTTCCCTCCCCGCCGATTATGATAGTCTGGGATAGATAGCATACATAATTGAAAAATCCCGGCCAACAAACGGACACACCCTCTGCATCATCGCAAAACCGGGCTTCGCAAAAGGAGCGTGTCATGGAACAACCGATATCGGCAAAGCGGAAGGCAAAATCCGCCTCTGGAAACCGCGTAAAGGAAATTCTCGACTGGTACAAGGGCGAAAACGCGGGCACGTTGACCAACCTGGCCCGCATGCTCAACCACGGCACCCTGGCGGGCACGGGGAAAATGGTGATCCTGCCCGTGGACCAGGGATTCGAGCACGGCCCGGCGCGCTCCTTCGCGCCGAACCCGGACGGTTACGACCCCCGCTACCACTTTCAACTGGCCATTGACGCGGGCTGCAACGCCTACGCCGCGCCCCTGGGCTTTCTGGAAGCCGGCGCGGCGGATTTTGCAGGGGAAATCCCCCTGATTCTCAAGCTGAACAACAGCGACACCCTGTACAGTTCCGGCGACCCCTGCTCCGCGGTGACCGGCAGCGTGCAGGACGCCCTGCGGCTGGGCTGCTGCGCCATCGGCTACACCATCTATCCCGGCTCCGCCCTGCGCAATTCCATGTACGAGGACTTGCGGGAGTTGACCCTGGAGGCGAAAGAATCCGGCCTGGCCGTGGTGGTGTGGTCCTATCCCCGCGGGAGCGGCCTTTCCAAGGAGGGGGAAACGGCTATTGACGTGGCGGCCTATGCGGCGCAGATCGCCGCGCAACTGGGAGCGCACGTGATCAAGGTCAAGCCGCCCACGGAGCACATCGAACTGGACGAGGCGCGCAAGGTCTACGAGGCGCAGAAAATCCCCATCGGCACCCTGGCCGAGCGCGTGCGCCACGTGGTGCAGAGCGCCTTCAACGGGCGGCGCATCGTGATCTTTTCCGGGGGCGCCGCCAAGGGCACAGAGGCGCTGCTCGAGGAAATCAAGGGCATCCGCGACGGTGGCGCGTTCGGCTCCATCATCGGGCGCAACTCCTTCCAGCGGCCCCATGCCGAGGCGCTGGCGCTGCTCTCCTCGGTGATGGACATCTACCTGAAGTAGCCGCCTGTTCCGCTTAGGGGCCGCCGCCCGCGCGGCCCCATTCCCGCCCGCAGGAGCGATAGACTTGGCAACCATCTTCGAATTCGCGGCGGAACTGACCCGCTGGGCGCTGACCATTTACGAGTGGATCATCATCATCGCCATTCTGGTGACGTGGGTGAATCCGGACCCGCGCAACCCGATCGTGCAGTTCCTGAACAACATGACCTTCCCCCTGTGGAATTTCCTCAGCCGGCACCTGCCCCCGGCCCTGCAGTTGTTCTCCGCCTACTTCTCCCTGCTGCTGGTGTGGTTCCTGAAGGTGTTCCTGCCCGGCACCCTGCTGACTTTCGGGGCATTCGCCGCGGATGCGGTGACCCTGGAGGCGGTGCCCATGCGCGTGTTCGGATTCTTCCTGCTGGGCACGGGCATTGTGCTGCAGAACCTGCTGTTCTTCCTGATGCTGCTGCTGCTGATCTGGTTTTTCCTGACCCTGGTCAACCCCTCGGTGAACAGCCCCATCGTGCGCACGGTATTTATCCTGGTGGACCCGTTCATCACCCCCATCCAGAAATGGCTGCCCCGCTCCCGGATAGACTTCTCCCCCCTGGTGGCCGCCGGCATATTCCTGGCGCTCAAGGTGTTCGTCGTGACCCAACTGATCGCCTTCTCCGCCGGCCTGTCCAACTATTCCGCCGCCGCCTGAGGGCCTGCCCCCCCATCCGCCGGAATCAGACCAGGGGCGCCTGCACGATGCCCAGGAAGCGTTCCTGGAAGGAAGAGGCGCGCAGGCGCTCGTAATCCGCGGGCAGGAGGTAGAAGTAGTCCAGCACCTGATTACCTGTGGTGGTAATCAGGGACTGCTGGATGTCCACCTCGTACAGGCCAAAGGCGCGGGTGACCTTGTAGAACAGGAAGGGCTCGTCCCGCAGCACCACCCGCAATACCTTGTACGGCGCCGATTCGCGGGAAAACGCGCCGCGCGCCTGCCTGACCTGATAGCCCTTGCCGTCGTCCCCCAGGAATTCCACCTTGCCGCCCCGTGAGGGGTAGCCTTCTGCCAGGGGCGGCATTTCCAACTCCGGCGCGGCCTCGCCTAGGATCATCCCTTCCAGGTCCCGTGGAAAGAGCCGCGTCCCTTCCGCCATCGGGGAAATCTGGAAGTAGTAGCAGTAGCCGTGCTTGCCGCGCGGGAAGGCCACCCGGTTGACCTTGCCTGAAATGATGTTGATGCGCTTGCGGCTCAGCATGTAGGCCACCCGGCTGTGGGAGCCGGGCAACTCGCGGGTATACACCAGCAGCCCTTCGGATTCGCCACCGGCGGCGGACACCACGTCCGCCAGCACCTGCTCCGTCTTGAACCCGGCGAAATTCTCCAGCTGTTCCGCCAGCATGTGCGCGGAGGCGGCCAGCAGGTAGCGGTTGGGAAATGCGGAGAAGAACCAGGTAAAGACCTCGTTTTCCTGGCGCGTGAGGCGGCTTATGCTCTTGCCGCTGAGGTTGTTGCGCAGGTGCAGCATCATCTTGCTTTGCAACTTGTCCTGCTCCCCGCCCTCCGGCGCGCCCAGCACGTATGATCTGTGCATTTCGTCCAGTTCCGGCGCCACGGCCCGCAGGCGCTTCCAGTCGGCGGCGCTGGCTTTTCGCAGGGGGGCGTACACCGCCTCTTCCATGCCCGCGGCAAGGCCCTTGCGGAGCAATAGACAGACGCGGGTCTCCGCCTCCAGCTCCTCCTTTTTCTCATAAAGGTAGGCGTTGACGATTTCCAGGGAGCGGGAAGAGTCCGGTACGCCACTGGCCGCGGCGAGAATCCTGCTGATCTCGTCGAAGAAGCGGTTCAGATTGCCCACCTCGCCCCAATGAAAGCCGCCGGCCATCAGAATGGACCGGTTAACCAGGAACAACAGGATCACGGTGGCCATTTCCCGCCCCGCCACCTCGAAGAACTGCACCAGCGCCTCGTCCAGGTAGGTGGCCGTGCGGTTGATGCGCACCATGGTGTCGTGATGCTCCACCAGCAGCCGCACCTGGCGCTCGAGTTCCTCGTCCTGAAAGCCGAGCCGCGCCAGCAGATCCGCGGCCTGCTCCGCGCTCCGGGAGGCGGGCTCCCCCGCCTCCGCCAACTTTCCAAGTCCGTGGAGGAACAGGCTCCATTTCAGGGCCAGCACGTGGCCGGGCAGCAGCAGCGCGTGCAACTCATGGTAGTTGGCTTTCAGCCAGTCCAGGGACTGCTGGCCGTTGGCCACGCATTCCACCAGATGGGTGTGCACGGGCACGGTGAGCGACTTGGCATGGCGCACCAGAAACACCACCCGGTCGTACTCCGGCATGAAGCGCCCCAACAGAGTGTCCAATCCCGGCGCAAGGGGATCGTAGATCTCGAACATGGTGGCCAGGGCCCGATGGGCGTAGGGCGCCAGCATCAGCGCCTCGAACCGGCGGGCCTGCCCCGCCCGCCCGGCCTCGTCGTCCGCGGGCACGACGCTTGCCACCACCTCGGAGAGGGCGTCCTTCAGGGCGGCGCTGAGGTCGTAGTCCGTGCGCGCGATGAACGCCGACAGTTCCAGCATTGCCGCCCCATCCCCCAGCATTTCCGGCAGCCCGGCGGAGGCATTCCCTCCCAGGGGCTCGATGGTGGTGATTTCCCTGCGGCCCAAATGCACCAAGACCCGCAAGTCCCCAAGGTCGTGAGAGATCGTCCGGTCCAGGATTTTGCCCAGCAGGGCAGCGGAAATGCGCTCAACGTCCGAGGCCAGCCGCAGGCGGTAGGTGTCGAAGGCGTCCAGGGAGGCAAAGCGGTGCTTGCGGAACAGGTACAGCCGCGCCAGGCCGTCATTGAGCCGGTTGGGCGGGAACTCCGGAATATTGAAATTGCCGGCGCGCGCCTCCTCGTCGTAATAGCTCTGCTCCGCCATTCCGAGGAAGTTGCGCAAATCGTAGAGCAGTTCCAGGGCCAGCAGCAGCCGCGAGGCCTCCCACAGGGAGAGCAGGCCATCCTCCCGGGCCCGCCCGATCAAATCTGCAGTGAGATAGCTGTCCGCCCCGCGGGTCACGCCGTAAATCCAGAGAGGAATCTGGATGCTGCGCAAGCCCCCCTTGTCCTCCTTGAGGTCCATCTCGGTCAGGGAAGGCCGCGGCTGCCCCTGGTATTCGCTGATTTTTTTTTTCAGAAACTCCTCATAGGGCAGGCATTCCATAAACCTGCTCTTCAACTCCGCCAATATGGACGCGCTGCCCAGGATGGCGCGGGATTCCAGGATGGCCGGCGCCGTGTGGATGGTCTCGGGCACCATGAAGCGCGACAGGTCTTCCTCCGTCTCGAAGTACTGGTGCGCGGTTTCCACGCCGGCTCCTTTCAGCAACGACTCCGCGCGCATGACGATTTCCTGGAAAATCGCCACTTCCCCCGCAGCGAGCTGACGCGTGTCCACGCACCAGCCCGTGTCCACGTCGGAACTGAAGCTCATCTCCGCGCGGCCGTAGCCCCCGCGGGCGAACATGACGATCCGCCGCTCCAGCGCCTCGCGCTCCACCGCATAGCCGTTCCACACCGGCAGGCTGGCTTCCAGTCCGGCGATGGCCTCCTTGTGGCGGCGGACCTCGGTGGCGAGGTTTTCCTCCAGTTGGGCGTAGTAGGCTCGCTCCTGCTCGGAGAGCCCGGCGCTCTCCAATTGCCTCGTCCGTTCGGCGCGCCTTTTTTCCAGGGACTGGGCCTTGCCCGGCAGCTGGGCCTTGCTCGCCTCCAGCTCCCGCTCGCCGTTGATGACCAACAGCCGGATCAGCGCCGGCAGGTCCTCCACCGCCACCTCGAAGGCGAAGCGGTGCAGGGCATCCAGCAGCCGCGAGCGGGCAAAGAGGATTTCGAAGGAGTGGCCCACCTCGAGATTTGTCCTGGCCAACTCCTTGTTGCGCCGAGCATACAATTCCCCCAAGCCCCTGTGCACCGCCCCTTCGCGCTCCGCGAGCGAGACGGAAATCCGCGCGGAAGCAACCCCGTCCAATTCAAGCACAGGGGGCAGGCCCGCGCCCAGCCCCTCCAGGGCCAGCTGGTCCTCGTGCCGGGGATCGTCAAACGCGCCGAACAGGAAAGGCTTGAGCTTTTCCTGGTATCGCGCCTCGTTGGAATTCATCGTTGCGGCCGGCTTGAATGGGAAGACTGGCGCTCCCCGGGGGGTTCTCCTGCGTGCGGCGGCGGGCGCCGGCGCGGGAATCGCTGTGGGATTCGTGGATGACCCGCAAAGCGGCAGGCCCGCGGCAAAGTCTCGCGACAAAGGGCCCGCGGAACTCAGCCCCGGCGGCTGCTAGCTTGCCCCCTGAGCGCCCCCACGGGTCACCTTGTAGCGGGTCATCTTCTTGCGCAGGCCTTCGCGGCTGATGCCCAACATCTTCGCAGCCTGAATCTGATTGCCGCCGGTGCGCTCCAAGGCTTCGGAAATCATATGAACTTCCAAAATCTTGACCGCGTCCTTGAGATCGTGGCCGTCCGCGGGCGGCGCCGGGCTTGGGCCGCCCAGGGCCGGGGAGGACTGCGGAGCACCGGGAGCGCCGCTGGCCCCGATTTCCTCGAGCATGCCGTGCATGTCCACCTCCGCGCTGTCGCTCAGGATCACCGCCCGCTCGATGACGTTTTCCAACTCGCGCACGTTGCCGCGCCAGGGATGGGAAAGCATCGCCTGCAGGGAATCGGCCGTAAACGTCTTTTTGCTCAGATTCATTTTTTCCACCACCTTCCCGAGGATAAATTTGGCCAGCATGGGAATGTCGTTGCCCCGCTCTCTCAGGGGCGGCACGTGAATGGGAAACACGTTGAGCCGGTAGTACAAATCCTCCCGGAACTCCTTGTTCTGAATGGCAAGTTTCAGGTCGTGGTTGGTGGCGGCGATCACGCGCACGTTCACCTGAATTTCCTGGCTCCCGCCCACCCTCATGAACGCCTGCTCCTGCAGCGTCCGCAGCAGCTTGGCCTGCATGGAAAGGTCCATCTCGCCGATTTCGTCCAGGAACAGCGTCCCCTCGTCTGCCAGCTCGAAATAGCCGCTGCGTTTGGCCACTCCGGTGGCCACGCCCTTTTCGATCCCGAACAGTTCCGATTCCAGCAGGGATTCAGGCAGGGAGGCGCAATTGAGAGCGATGAAGACCCGGTTCGCGCGGGCGCTCTTGCTGTGGATGGCCCGGGCAATGAGTTCCTTCCCGGTGCCGCTCTCACCTGTGATCAGAACATTGGCGTTGGTGGTGGAAACCTTGTCCAGCGCTTTCTTCACCTCGAGAATGGGCGGAGAGTCCCCCACAAACGAGGGGTAGACGTATTTACCGGCCAGTTGCTTCTTGAGGTGCCTGTTCTCGCTGGAAAGGCTATGGTGGCGCTCGACGGACGCTTGGTAGTTCTGCACGTTTTCGATCGCGACACAGGCCTGGGACGCCAGCATGGACAGAATTTGCTCATCCTCGTGGGTAAAAGGCCCGTCCCGTTTGTTCAGCACCTGAAAGGCCCCGATCACCTGCCCCTCGAAGGTGGTGAGCGGAAAACAGACGATGTTCCTGGTGTCGTAACCCGTGATCTGGTCTATTTCCCGGTTGAACCGGGAATCCGCATAGGCGTCGGGAATATTGAGCGCCTCGCCCGTGGAAATGACGTTGCCCACGATCCCCTGATTCTTCTTGAGGCGGATTTCCTGTCCCTTGTTCAGGCCGGTGGCGACCTTTGACCAGATTTCTCCCTTCTCCTCGTCGAGCAGAAACAGGGATGCGCGGTCGGCATCCAGAATTTTCACCGTTTCCAGCACGATCGTATTCAACAACTGGTCGAAATCCCGCTCGGTGTTGAACACGTTTCCCACGTGAACCAAACTGGCGAGAACTTCCGAGCGTCTGGAGACGTGTTCCTCAACCATGACCGCCCGCAGGGTAGAATAATCGGAGAATCGGCCGGAAAATCAACCTTTTGCATGCCATGCGGCACACCTTTGATTTACTGGTATCGAAGAGGCCTGTCAACAAAATGGGCAGTTCCCGTGAATACGCCCGCGCTCCCCGTATTTCAGGTTCGCGGCAATCCATGCTAAACAAGAACCTAGACGGCATGACCCACTCGAATACCCATCGAATACAGGCCCGGGGGCCAACCACACCCGAACCGCAATGCAGGAACGCTGC
>CBDUSX010000038.1:0-16031 GCA_965369935.1 uncultured bacterium | reverse complement strand
CGATTTCGAGCCTCTTGTCGAAGATCGGGCGCCACTTCTTGTCGGCCTTCGCATAAGCCGCAATCAGGGCATCGTCGTTCTGCTTCCGAATACTGGGGAGCATGTCCTTCAGTTTTCGGGGCAGCTTGCTCCAGGCGTCAACCGTTGCCAGCATCACGACTGAGCCGCCGCCCATGGCCAGACCCTCGGTGGTGTACTTGGAAACCTCGTACACGCGGTAGGCGCCCAGGGCATAGGTGTAGGGAAGCCCGAACACGTCAATCATGCCCCTGTCCACCGCCTCGTACGCCTCGGGCGCGGGAACCATGGTGGGGATGGCGCCGAACATCTGGAGAATCTTCGCGTTCGGCCCGGAAAGCCTGACCTTCACCCCCTTGAAATCGCTGACGCTGGCGATGCGCTTCTTGCCCATCAACTCGTAGGTGGGCAGGAAGGCGTTGACGAAGAACTTCGCGTTCCAGCGTTGGCGCAACTCCTTGGCAATAATGGGGTGCTCCTTGATGATGGTTTCCACCTTGTTCTTGATCGCATGGTCGGTGGGCAGCAGAAAGGGCAACTCCAATACCATCATCATGGGCAACTTGCCCGGATGATAACCGGCGAAGACAAAGGCGGATTCGAAGGCGCCGATCTTGAGGCCGTCCAGGTTTTGCTTGGCCGGGGATAGCGCGTTGCCGTAAACGATGTTGAACTCGAAATTCGGGTCCGCCTTTTCCATGATCACTTTGGTTTTTTCCAGGCCCTCGGTGAAGGCCCGGCGCTGGCCCTGGATGGAGAAATTCCACTTCATCTTCTTGGCCGGGGCTATGGCCGGAAGCAGAAACAGCGCGATCAGCAGGAGGACGATCCCCCCTAAGAGATGACTCCTCATCATAACTCCCCCTTCGTAAAATTGGGTGCTGGGAAACTCTTCTCGGTGCGGTTTTCCGCAACGTCAACCCTTCGCGGTCCGCAAGGACGCTCCGCGGCCAACGCCGCCGAAGGAATTGCGCAAAACCGGCATGCCGATATTGAAACTCTGCCTTCTACCCCAATTGCGGCCGCAAGGCAACCTTAGCCAACCGGGGGTGGTAAATCATTTTGCAGTTCGCCATTCCGAGCCTGATCACTAAATCGAGGCGGCAAGCCGGAGGTGTGCGCCGGACATTTCTGGGAGCGCCACACCCGGCAAGAGCTAGTCGGAGGAATTGTTGGAGATTTCCTCACGCCATACGTTGGAGGGATAGAACGTCACCACCCGGCGGGGAGAGATTTCGTATTCTTCGCGAGTTTTGGGATTGCGCCCGATTCGTGATTTTTTCTCCCGCACCTTCCATTGCCCGAACCCGCTGATCAGAACCGGCTCCGAATCCATCAACTGGTCTTTGATGAGGGAGAGAATGATTTCCACCTGATGGCTCGCATCCTCGTGGGAGAGCCCCAGCTTCAGTTCGATGGATCGAATAATATCGGCCTTGACCATTCCGATTTCCCTCCTTGAGCACCGTTGTCCGCTGATTTTCCGTGTTTCCTTTACTGTATTTCCCGAGCCCTGGGCGGCTGTCCTTCACGGCCCTGAGCAAATGCATGCAGAAAAATCAAGCGCGGAAAATTCGCCCCGCCACGACCCGGACGCCGGTGGGATTCCAGGTTCGAGAATACGCGACCCCCGCTTCCGACGTGCTGCGATCCGGCCAACTGCAAAATTTCCGAACAGGGTTAGGTTAATAAAATTAAATGGCCGGAACTGTCAATGCCTTTGCGTACGGAATTAACGGTTTTATTTCAGATTTTTCGAGGCCGCCCGTTCTCCCAAGCCACCCCACGCGCCCCGCCTTGCCGCCTGGGTGTTTCTTGACATAAGGCCCGGTAATCTCTACACAAATAGGCATGAGCGACAGATTTCACCCGCTTTCCCTGATAATCCCGCCCGGCAGGTCATCGAATAACTGCTCCGGTAGAGATGAACCGGGCAGGCTGGGAACAAAGGGCGCGGACCTTCGGGGCGGCCTGTTTTTTCAGGTAGGGGCGATGGTTCTTTTCTAAAGTTCTAAGTCCTGATTTTTCGGCTTTCTAAACTTTCCAAGCATTCGACGGCCTTGGCGGGCCCTGGATCAGCCATGAACGAATTGCCCCATTCCCACGTGCTTGCCGACAGAATGTTGCAGTTGCCCGAGTACATGTTCGAAAAGCTGAACCTGATGCGGCAGCAAAAACGGCAGGCCGGGCAGGACCTGATCGACATGGCCATGGGCAATCCCAAGGACCCCACGCCCCAACCGATCGTGGACAAGCTGACCGAGGTGGTGCGCGACCCGCGCAACCACCGCTACTCGGTGGCCTCGGGCATCTACAGCCTGCGCAAGGAACTGAGCAAATATTACGACGCGCAGTTCGGCGTGACGCTGGACCCTGACCGGCAGGTGATTTGCACCATCGGATCCAAGGAGGGTTTCTCCCATTTGTGCCTGGCGCTGCTGGGCGCCGGAGACCGGGCCATCGTCCCCGCGCCGTCCTACCCCATCCACACTTACAGCGTCATTCTGGCGGGAGGGGAGGCCCTGCGCCTGCGGGTGGAGGACGACGAGGCGTTCCTGCGGGAGTTGACGGCCATGTGCAAAACCCTGCGCCCGCCGCCCAAGGTGCTGTTTCTCAACTATCCGCACAATCCTACCGGCAAGTGCGTGGAACTGCCGTTCTTCGACGAGGTGGTGAGGATCGCCAAGCGCCAGAACCTGATCGTGGTGCATGACTTCGCGTACAGCCGCATTACCTTCGACGGGTACGAGGCCCCCAGCTTTCTGCAGGCCAAGGGCGCGATGGAAGTGGGCTGCGAATTCGGCACCATGTCCAAGGCCTACAACATGGCCGGCTGGCGGGTGGGCTATGCCCTGGGCAATCCGGCGATCATCGCGGCCCTCAACCGCATCAAGGGCTATTACGATTACGGGATATTCCAGGCGGTGCAGATCGCTTCCATCATCGCCATCCGCCACTGCCAGGAATACGTGGCCGAACAGCAGAAGGCATACCAGAAGCGGCGCGACGTGGTGCTGGACGGTCTGACCCAGGCGGGATGGGAAGTGCATCCGCCCCAGGGCGGCATGTTCGTCTGGGTGAAGATTCCCGAGCCTTTTGCCGGGGAGGGAAGCTACCACTTCTCCATGGAACTGATGGACAAGGCCAATGTGGTGGTCTCGCCGGGGATCGGCTTCGGTGACGAGGGCGAAGGCTACATGCGCATGGCGCTGGTGGAAAACGAGCAGCGGCTCAGGCAGGCCGTGCGCAACATACGCACGGCGTTTTCCATGCGCCGGCCCATGAAGAAAGCCCAGTAGGCCGGCCCGCTCATTTTCACCGGCGGCGCGGAAGGCGCAACCCCATGCAGACCCTGTCCCTCGTCCTGCGCTTCCTGCTGGAGCATCCCCCCACACCTTACCTGGTGCCCATGCCCTGGCACCTGCCGATCCTGCTGTTTGCGCTGGGGCTGCTGGCCGCCGGAGGATTCCATCATCTGATCGGCCATACCTTCCGCTTCTACAAGGTGGGGCCGGACACCTCGCGGGCGCTGGCCCTGCCGGGTCTGGCCTGCCTGCTGATTTCGGTGCAGGTGCTGCTGGGCTGTTACCTGCTGGCCGCCACGGCGCCGGAGATGGCGGCCTTCGCCCTCCGTGCCCGCGAGGCCAGGGCGGCGGCCTCCCCCATCGGAGCGCTGTTGCTCTCCCCCGCTTATGCGCGCCAGACGCCCTCGGCGCCTGCGGCGGCGGGCACCCGCAAGGAGTCCCTGCGCCGGGCCCTGCTGGAGTATTCCGAAGACGAACTGCTGGACGGCTTCCGCGGACAGTTGGAGACGGTGCGGGCAAAGCTGCAGGCGCCGGAGGGGGAAAGCACCGCCGGCGCGCCCGCCCCGGAGTTGCTGGTGCTGGCCCTGCGCTGGGCGGCGCAGGAGCACGTGAACTGGCCTCCGCTGCCGCCCTCGAGCCAGGCGGCCTTGCAGGACGATGCGGACGGGCGGCAGCAGCGCCTGCCCCGCTACATTCTGAGCCTGGTGGAGGAAATTAACGGGGACTCTTCCTTGCAGCGCGAGGACTGGGAGCACGTGGCGGGCAGCCGGTTCATCCAGCGGGTGCTGGAACCGCTGATGGTGTGGCATTTGCGCTACCTGGCCGTGTTGCTGACCCTGCTGGTGCTGGTGGCCGATCTGGGGGTGTTCTTCCTGATTTTCCAACTGAAACGGCAGTGGCTTAACCGGCGGGAACGCGCCCGCCGGATTCAGGCCGCCGCCACCACCTGACAGCCTGTTTATCCCCAATCTGTCTATGCCTGATTGTATACGCCGCCCAGATAGCCGACGAAGTTCCGCTTGTCGCGGGGCCCGTAGTCCGCGCTGGTGGCGTGGCCGATGGTCTTGAAGCTCAGCCCGGCCGCCGCTGCGATTTCGCTCAGGGCCGCCACCGCGCCCGCCGAGCAGGCGTTGTGGCGCTCCCGCGCCTCGGCAAGAATGGCCTCCCCCGCTCCGCTTTCCACCGCCCTGATGAATGCCTCGTCGTTGACCTCGCGCACCCACCGCAGGGCGGCTTCTCCGCTGCCCTGGGGTTCGAAGCGGTAGTTGGGCCCATAGTGGGTGAGGTCCGTGGAGGCCACGGCGGCGGCCCGGCGGCCGAAGCCGGCCAGGTACTCGCCCAGCCGCCTGCCCAACTCCAGGGCCACCGGGCCCGGCGGCACGCGGATGGGCAGCAGCTCGGCTTTGGGAAACTTGTGCTTGGCGAAGGGAAGCTGCAGTTCGGTGGAATTGTCGGGAAAATTGCGCCGCTCGTCTTCCAGAATGACCTGGGGAAAGATTTCCAGTTCTCCGCGAAACCCCTCATGAATGGGGAACGGCCCGAAGGGCGTTTCCCATTCCCCCTCGCACATGGCCACCAGAGGGTCGCCGGCGCCCAGGTGGCCCCCCAGCACGACCACCAGCTCGACCTCGCCGCCGTTCTCCAGGGCCTCGAACACCCGCCCGGCCAACTGCCCGGAAAACACCCAACCGGCATGGGGCACCACGCCGTAGCGCCCCCGCGGCGCATCCGGCGGGGCGGAAGGCTCCTGAAACTGGCGAATCTGCGCTTCGCAGGCCTTGGCCCGTTCCGGATACCAACTGCCGGCAAAGCCCATCGGTCGGCGAAACACGCTGCCCCCTTACGATGGTTTGGCCTCGTCGGGTTGGTTGGCGGCGAGGTACTCGTCCGCGCAGGCTTCGCTGCAAAAGAACAGGTCGCCTCCCTTGACCTTGCGGTGCACCGCTTCCTTGCTGTCCACATAGACCAGGCACTGGGGGTCCTGCACCAGCCTCCCCAGGCGCTCGTCTTCCTTGGCGGAGCGGATGTTCCGCCCGGCGCCGGTCAACTTCTTGTAAAATGAATAGATGAGCAGCCCCGCCAGGGCGATCATCACGATCCGTATCAACCCCATGCTCTGTTCCCGCCGTTTAGGATGGGCGTTTGGGCGCAGGCCGCCGGCGGCGCCGGCGGTATCTGCAGTGCCTGCAATTGCTGCCCGGATTGGTAATGCTTTCCCTGCCAGCTGTCAACCCGCTCCAGATAATCCCTGATGAACTGGGTGGGCCCCATCTTTTCCTTCACCCAGGCCGGAGCCACAACCTCCTCCCAACGGGAAGCCACCGCGCTCAGGCGGTGCACGGCCACTCCCGGCGCCAGGTGCTCCAGAAACGCGGCCACCTTGCGTGCATACTCCGCAAGGCTCACCGGCTCGAAGCGCCCGGCCCCGTACAGGCGGGCCAGGGGCGTATCTTTCAACACGTGCAGGTTGTGCAGTTTCACCCCCTGCACGCCACAGGCGGACAGCGTCTCGGCGGTGCGGCGCAGTTGATCGTCGCTCTCGCCCGGCAGGCCGAAAATGAGATGGGCGCACACGTCAATAGCGGGAAAGGCCCGCAGGTCTTCCAGGGCCTTAAGCGACCGGGCCCGGTCATGGCCCCTGGATAGGAAGCGCAACTGGACGTCGTCCAGGGTCTGCAGCCCCAATTCCACCGACAGGTAGTGGCTGCGCGCGAATTCGGCCAGCAGCTTCAGCATGCGCCGCGGCAGGCAGTCCGGCCGGGTGCCAAGCACCACCCCCACCACGTCCTTCTCCCGCAGGGCCTCTTCCAGCAGGGCCTCCAGGCGGCTGATGCGTTCGAAGGTGTTGGTATAGGCCTGGAAGTAGACCAGGAACCGCTCCGCCTTGTACCGCTCCCTCAGCCGCGTGGCGGTGGCACGCACCTGATCCTTGAGGGGCCGGCCCGCCAGTTCCGCATAAGCCGCCGAGCCCCACTGGTCGCAGAATATGCACACCTCCATGCCGCGGATGGCCTCCCGGTTGGGACAGGTCTGGGCGGTGGAAACGCTGAGCTTGTACACCCGCCGGCCGAAGCGGCGGCGGTAATGTTCGCTGACGGGAAAGTAGCGCAGGCCGTGGGGAAATTCGGGTTGCATTGCATTCACGGGATTCAGGCCGGCGCCGCGGCGTCGTCATTACGGCAGGCTCCCGCGCCGCGGCAAACACCGGCGCTGCGGCAAGCACCGGCGCTGCGGCAAACACCGGCGCTGTGCGAGGCGGTCTGCTTAGTTCAGAAATTCCCGCTTCTTCAGTTCCCGCACGTAGGCTGCAACGTTCGGGTCCTTGGCCACCACATCGTTTATTTCATTGTCGAAATTGTCCGCATCTTTTTCCAGCCCCGTCAGGTCGACCTCAAGGGAAAAGATGTCGCGCATTTTCGTCAGTATGGCATGGACGGCCTTGGGATTGGGAACGGAAATGTAATAGGGAACCGCCGCCCACAGGCTCAGGGTGCTCAAGCCCGCTTCCTGGGCAAAGCCGTTCAACACGCCCACGATGCCGGTCGGACCTTCGTAATTGGTGCGGTCCAGCTTGTGATCCGCCATCAACTGCAGGTCGCTGGAAAAGCCGTTGACTTGGACGGGCAGGGTATAGAGCACGTCCGCCAGATAAGCCCCGAGAGTGACCACAAAGTTCACGCCGAGCTGCCGGGCCAGGGAAGTGATCGCCGAACCGAAGGTGCGCCAGCGCAGGTTGGGCTCGGTGCCCAGGAACAGCACCACGTCCCGCCCGGCCCCGGGAAGCTCCGCGTGGAAGAACTCGTTTTTCTGCCATTGAATTTCCCGGCGCGTCTGGCCGTCCACCAGCTTCACCTTGGGGCGGTTTTCGCTGAAGAGGTAAAACTCCTCGGGATCAATGGTGGCAAAGCGCTGCGCATTGAGCTGGGCGATCAATTGCCGCACGGCGTTCGTAGACGCCTTGCCGCCGTCATTCCACCCCCGGAAAGCGACAATCATCAGAGGATCTTTGAGCTTCGGAAGGTAATCAATCCTGATCGCCTGCAATTGCTCACTCATGTATTTGTCCTCTTGCGAATTTGCGGCCCCCCAGGGGACCCGGTGACATCCTTACCGTAGCGGCCCTGTTCAACTTATGCTCAATGCCTGTTTAAGGCAAGTCCGGCACGGGTCTGAATGCGCGGGCCGAATTCACGAAAACGACGCAACTGGAAAGGGCTTACAACTATTGGACAGGCCGCTGGGCGGCGAGGTTCAGGCCGCCGGAAGGCCATGCGGGACGTTCCGGCGCCGCGGGTTTGCGCAGGTGCTCGCGATCAGGTGGAAACGATGGAGGCGAGAGACTCGAACTCCTCGTACTTTTCTCCTCCGATCACGGGAGCATCCTGAGACTTCTGTTCGGGCAGGCACACGATGGTTCCGCCCTCGTCGAGGAACTGGGAAACAGCCCTGCGGACATCGTCATGGGTCACTTTGCTGTTAAAGATGGGAACTTTCATTGCCTTCTCCCTTCCCTAGAAATCCTTGTCCGTTCGAGCGGGTATCGGCCTGACTTACGAGTACCATCCTGGACTCTCCGCATTTACCGACACAGGCTACAAGTACCGTGCCCAGGGAGCATGTTTATGAAATAAAAATAACCCACCATGATGGACATAACAGAGACTGTTTTTGCTGGGATGACGATTCGCCGTAAACACGCTCTGGAAAACTATTTGCGGGGATTGGACTTTTGAGAGCCTTGCGCCGGGCTGCCAGCGGAGGAGCAGGCACCGGCTGCGGGAGCAGAAATACCCCGCCGGCGGATGGCCACCGCAATTGGCAACACTGCCAACTTCGTGCACAGAACTATGTGGGCAGCGCCCGGGCAGTGGAAAAGGGGGGGTAGGGGCGCGGAGCTTCAGCCCCGCATGCGAGCCATAAGGGCGCGCAACTGTTCCGGGGTGGTGAATTGGTCCAGGTAGGCGATCATGGCCACCATGGCCACGCCGCTGGCAACCACCCCATCCAGGTTGGAATCGTTGATGCCGCCGATGGCCACGACGGGCAGACCGCAGGACGCCACCACCTCGCGCAGGCGCGCCACGCCCTGGGGAGCGTGGGTGGTCTCCTTGCTGCCGGTGGGAAACATGGGCCCGAACCCCACCATGGCCGCGCCGCAGTCAATAGCGCGCTGGATTTGCTCGTCGGAGTGGGTGGAAATTCCCAGGCTCAGCGGCGCATCCCGCAGCGCGGTTTTGCAGTGGCGCCGCAGGTCTTCCTGCCCCAGATGGGCCCCCCAGGCGCCCACGGCCTGGGCGAATTCCAGATCGTCGTTGACGATCAGCCGGGTGGCGGGATGCGCCTCCGGCCAGCGGGCGATTTCCTCCCTGTGCGGGTGCAGGGGCCGATCCTTGAAACGCAATTGCAGATAGGGCGCCTCACCCTCCAGCATGAAGCGCGCCCGCTCCATGTCTCCCACGATGGCATACAAATCGGCCATGGTGCCGGCCCTCGCTCCGCGCCGCTCGCTCTCAGTCGGGGTCGTCGTCGCTGACGATTTTGATGGCCGGGCCGGAACCGGCGGAAGGCGCGCCGCCGGAGACGGTGGGAACCATCCGCCGCAACAGCAGCAGCAGCATGTTCCGCGCCGCCCAGCGCAACGGCGGCACCAGCATGGACAGGCCGAAGATATCCGTGGCGAACCCGGGCAGGATCAACATCGCGCTGCCCAGCAGGATCAGGAACAGGTCCAGCAATTCCTTGGTGGGAATTTCCTCGGCGAGCAACTGACGATGGATTTCCACCAGCTTGATCACCCCTTCCACCCGCAGCAGAAGCAGCCCCAGGATGAACGACGCGACAATCCAGACGATGGTCCAAAGGGTGCCCAGCATCGGACCCCAGGTGAGCAACAGCCATACCTCGAGCACAAAGACCAATGAAAACAGAACAACGACCCATTTCAACATGCGCGGCCCGCCCTAATATTCGCGTTTAACTACCGTTGGCGACTGGGTTGGCGCCAACATTCCGGAACCGGTATATGCAAGAGTAGCCTGTCCATTTATATTAATGAAGCCACTTTAATGAAACCGCCACGAGGCGCTCCCGCCTTGGGCGGACGGCGGACGGCAGGCAACGGGGAAATGCCGCTTGTTTGCAGCCACGGCGAGTGGTAGAGGGTTTTGTCTCTCAGCGGCAAGCCTCCCGGGCCAATCCCGGCCGCCCCGCATTCAGGGCAGTTTGCTTCGGAACCAGCGGATCCATGCGCACCATCAAAATCGGACTGTTCGGCCTGGGGGTGGTGGGCTGCGGGGTGCTCGCCATCCTGGAGCGCAACCGCGCCCTGATCCGCTCCCGGCTGGGAGCCGAGTTGCGGGTCACCCACGCGGTCACGGCCAACCCCCGCAAGAAACGGCCCGTGCCGCTGAAGGGCATCGCCGTCTCCCGCGACCCCCGCACCATCCTGGACAACGGCGACATTGATATCGTGGTCGAGCTGGTGGGAGGCACCACCCACGCCAAGGACTATCTGCTCGGGGCCCTGGACGCCGGCAAGCCGGTGGTCACCGCCAACAAGGCCCTGCTGGCCGAGCACGCGCGGGAAATCTTCAAGAAGGTCTACCGGCGCAAGCTGGCCATCGGCTTCGAGGCGTCGGTGGCGGGGGGCATCCCGGTGCTGCGCTCTCTGAGAGAAGGGCTGTCCGGCGACCACATCCGGGAAATCGTAGGCATCGTCAACGGCACGTCCAACTACATCCTTTCCAAGATGAGCTCGGAAGGGGCCGCCTTCAAGGACGTATTGGCCGAAGCGCAACGGCTGGGTTATGCGGAGGCGGACCCCACCTTCGACGTGGAGGGCCACGACGCCGCGCACAAGCTGGCGCTGCTGGTCAACCTGGCCTACGGCACCACCATCAGGTTTGCCGACGTTTACAAGGAGGGCATCACGGGAATCACCCCCATGGACATCGCCTTCGCCCGTCAACTGGGCTATGTGATAAAGCTGCTGGCGATCGGCAAGCTGGCCGGACAGCGGGTCGAAGCCCGGGTGCATCCCACCCTGATTTCCGCGGAGCATCAGTTGGCGTCGGTCAATGGCGTGTTCAACGCGGTCTTCCTTACCGGGGACAACGTAGACGCCACCATGTCCTACGGACGCGGCGCAGGCGCGGAGCCCACCGGCAGCGCGGTGGTGAGCGATATTATTGACCTGGCCCGCAACCTGCTGGCGGGCATTCAATGCAAAATTCCTCCCCTGTCCGTGATGGAAGGGGAATTGCGGACGCTGCCGGTGGTGCCCATCCGCGAGCTGGAATCGGAATACTACCTGCGGTTTCAGGTGCTGGACCGCGTCGGTGTGCTGGCCAAAATGACGAAAATCATGGGCCAGAACAACATCAGCATACAGTCCATGGTGCAGCCCTCCCAGGCCGACCATCCCGAGGATCCCGTGCAGGTCATTCTGATCACCCATCGGGCGCGCGACATGGACGTGCAAAAAAGCCTGAAGGCAATCGGCAAGCTGGCCATCACCCAGGGACCCACCCAACTGATCCGTATCGAGAACTTCACGCCGTGACGGGATTCCATGGATTCTTCCCGCGCGCCAGGCCCGCAAAAAGCCGCCCGGAACGCCGCTCCGCAAAGGGCCGGAGCACAAATTTGACCTTGCGAATTTTGATTCAGATTGATAACGTTGTAAGATTGTGGAGGCTATGAGCCGGATTCGGCGAATTTCTTCCACGAGCGGGCAACAAGACCGGCCGAATGAACCAACTGGACAAAAAAACGTCTAAATTACAAGTAGTTCGGGTTTCCACGCAAGGGAAGCGCGGCGGCTGTAACTCGGACACTCTGGCCACAAAGATGACCCCTGGCCGCCCGGCCCGTATTTTCGTTTGACTCTAATTTTTCCACCCCGATGGTTGATAGAGGTTTATGAAATCCAACGCCTCCGCTTCGCGAAAGACCCAAAACGCCAAATCCAAGGCGGTTCACTCCTCAGCAGCCAAGGCCAAGGCGGTTCACTCCTCGGCAACCAAGGCCAAAAACTCCGGCAAGAACTCCGGCGATAAGGCGGCCATCAGCAAGGCCAAGGATTTGGCCAAGGCCGTCGAAAATCTGGACCAGAGCAAGGCCATCAAGGAGTTGATCGCCGTCGGCAAGGAAAAAGGCATGCTCTCGATTGACGAGATCAACGACGCCCTGTCCACCGGCGATATCACCACCGAGCAGATGGATGAAATCTTTCTGGTGTTTTCCGAGATGAACATCGAGGTGCTCGACAACACCAGCGGCACCAGCAGCAGCAGCGCCGGCGCGGCCAGCAAGACGAAGGCCGCCACCTCGACGGACGAGGAAGAAACCGAGGAGCTCGATCTGGATCCCTCGGTGGATACCCGCACGGACGATCCGGTGCGCATGTATTTGCGGGAGATGGGCTACATCAAGCTGTTGAGCAGGGAAGAGGAGGTGGAGATTTCCAAGCGGATCGAGGAAGGCCAACGGGAGATGATCGACGTGCTTTCGCGCTCCTCCCTGGTGTCTCGCTATCTGCTCAACCTGGGCGCCAAGCTGCAAGCGGGAAAGATCAAGGTGCAGGAGATCATTTCCGGCATGGACGAAGACGACAACGTGATCGAGGAGGAAGGCGTTGCCATCGCCAAGGTGCTGGGTTCCCTCAACAAGGCCCAGAACGCCTGGAACAAGCTGGAAAGCCTGAAAATTAAAAAACGCCCCAAGGCGGCCGACAAGGGGCAAATGGTCAAGCTGCGGGGCATCATTGCGGATGCCATCAAAGGCATCAATTTCAATTCGCGCCGGATTGACGCCACGTGCCTGGTGATGTTGCAGCACAGGGACAAGATCAACAACACCTCCAGGCAGTTGGTGCGCCACCAGAAGGAGTTGGGCGGGGACGCCGGCAAGATCGAGACCCTGACCGTGAAGTGGCTCAAGGCCAAGGGCCAGAGCAAGGAAAAGGTGGCCGCCGAAATCAAGTCCATCTCCGGCCACGAGCCGCGGATCGCCAGGCGGTATCTGGAAAAGGTGCGCATCGGCGAGCAGCGCAAGATCAAGCTGATCGAACAGACCGAGACGAGCCTGGAAGAGTTCGAGAAGGAAATCTCCCTGCTCACCGGCTCGGAGCGCAAGGTAAAGCGGGCCAAGAGCCAGATCACCGAAGCCAATCTGCGCCTGGTGATCAGCATCGCCAAGAAGTACACCAACCGCGGCCTGCAGTTCCTGGACCTGATTCAGGAAGGGAACATCGGCCTGATGAAAGCGGTGGACAAGTTCGAGTACCGGCGCGGCTACAAATTCTCCACCTACGCCACCTGGTGGATCCGCCAGGCCATCACGCGGGCCATCGCCGACCAGGGCCGCACCATCCGTGTGCCGGTGCACATGATCGAAACCATGAACAAGCTGTTGCGCACTTCCCGCCAGCTGGTTCAGGAACTGGGGCGCGAACCGACGCCGGAAGAGATCGCCGATATTCTGGATTTGCCCCTGGACAAGGTGCGTAAGGTGTTCCAGATCGCCAAGGAACCCACTTCCCTGGAAACACCCATCGGCGAGGAGGAGGATTCCCATCTGGGCGACTTCATCCCGGATGCCAAGATTTCGCTTCCCGACGACATGACGATGAACCAGAACCTGAACGAAACCACCCTCCAGGTGCTGAAGTCGCTCACGCCGAGGGAGGAAAAGGTGCTCAAAATGCGCTTTGGGATCGGCGAACGGCGGGACCACACCCTGGAGGAAATCGGGCAGGATTTCGACGTGACCCGGGAGCGCATTCGACAGATCGAAGCCAAGGCCCTGCGCAAGTTGCGTCACCCGACCCGCAGCAAGCAATTGAAGAGCTTCTACCAGTAGTCGCCCGTCCGGGAGGGGGCGCCGCGCGTCCTCTCCTCCGGCACCGCCCCGATCCCCGATCTTTGTTGTTCCGCCCGCCCGCACCGGTGGGCGCACGGGCCAATCATTCCGCCCCGCACGGGCCGAAACCCAAGGGCCGCCGCGGCGCCATGCGCTTCTTGATCTGCAATGGGAAAGCACGTAACGTTGGCAGCGACCCGAAGAATCCCCGCCCGGAACGACCCGGGCTTCTAATGCGCGCCAAGCCCATGATCGTCACCATCCAGCTATTCGCCTCGCTCAAGGAGGCTCTGGGGGAAACCATTGACATCGAGGTGCCCGAGCCCGTGACGGTGAGTTCCCTGCTGCGGCGATTCGTGGAAGAACATCCCCAGTTCGCCGCGGCGGAGGACAATTTGAACGTGGCGGTGGACCTGGAATATTCCCGTGCGGACGCCCCCATCGGCCCCGGCCAGGAGGTGGCCATCTTTCCGCCGGTCAGCGGAGGCCGGGGGACGAACCACGAGATCGTGACCGGGCCCATTGACGAGCGGGAGTTGATCGCCAAAGTGGCGTCGCCCGGGGCCGGCGCCATCGCCACGTTTCACGGAGTGGTGCGGGACAACAGCCTGGGCCGGAAGGTATTGTATCTGCTCTATGAGGCCTATCCGCCCATGGCCGTCAGGGAATTGGAAAACATCGAGCGGGAAATCCGCGAGCGCTGGGAGGTGGAGAAAGTCGCCATCAGCCATCGCATCGGACGGCTGGAGATCGGGGAGTCCAGCGTGGTGATCGCCGTGTCCTCCCCGCACCGCAAGGAAGCGCTGGAAGCGAGCCAATTCGCCATTGACCGCCTGAAGCAGACCGTTCCCGTCTGGAAAAAGGAATACTGGGAGGGCGGCGAAGTCTGGATCGAAAATCCGCAAGGCTCCTACATCACCCAGGTGACAAACTGAACCGGGCAGAATTTTCGCCCGCCCCCGGAAAACTCCTTCCCGGCAGCAGGATGCCGGGCCGCGGCGCGCAAAACGCTCACCCT
Organism: uncultured bacterium; assembly: GCA_965369935.1. GTDB lineage: Bacteria > SAR324 > SAR324 > SAR324 > JACQKK01 > JAPUIH01. The sequence goes on along the minus strand of CBDUSX010000038.1, from coordinate 1,829 downwards.
GAAATTATTTCGAAATTTTCTAGCCGGCTGAAAACCATGCTCTCTTTGCTTTCCCACTTGCTCTCTAGAAACTTCCTGTCCGCGCTTCTGGCCGTCTGGCTGATGGCGCCTGTGCTGGCGGGCTGCCTCACAGGCACCGAGACCATCGTTGAGCTCAATGAAGCCACATGGGTGAACCGGCTCAGCAACACCCCGTCGCGGGATAAACCCCCGATTCCCCTGCTCGCCGAGCTGACCCTGCAGGACTACGAAATCATCCTGCGGCGCATAATGATCAGTCAGGCGGGCTTTTTTGCCGGAGAAGAGCCCCCCGATCCATTGTTTGCGGACCGGCAGGTGCTGGTCTTCAGCCGCATTCTTAGAAAGGAGCTGCCCAAGCTCGAGGAGGACCAGCGGCTGCAGTTCAAATTCAGGGAAATCTACAACGACGGGGACGTGCTGGTGGAAATTTACGGGGACGGGGAATTCCTGGTTTTCGATTTCGCCGTGCTCTCCAGGGACATCAACGAGCCGAGGCAGCGGCACACGCGGCCCTTCAACAGGGTGAGAATCGTGCCCCAGGCAGGGCAGGAAGTGGTGCAGACCCCGTCCCGTGCCATCGTGAAGGAGCCGATCCGCAGGGACATGGCTGCCGTCGCCAGGCTGCTGCAGAGCAAACTGGACCAGGTGGACGCCGCTCAAAGGAAGAAAGTGGTGGCCGAGGAGGAAGCGGATCGCCTGCGCGAAATCGTGAAAACGTCCGACCGGATTTCCTTGGGAGCGCTGAAGGATTTCTTTAGCAAGCGGAAAACCCTGCAATTGTCCCTGAAGCAAAATCTGCTTAGCGAGGAAGAGTTCCAGACGAAGTTGAAGAAACTGATGGAGCAACTCCTGCGATAGACCACACAGCCCCCGCGAATCTGCCCGCGGTTCTGTCCGGAAATAGGCCCGGCGCTTTCCCGCCGCGCCCGAGGGGCGTACCGGCTGAGAAAAATTATGGCCTTCACCATGCTCACAACCATGCAAAGCCTGATCAGCCGCCGGTCGGCGGGCCTGCTGCTGTCCCAGGCGCTGCTGTGGGCTGCGGTGGCCGGCTGCGTGGCCGGATCGCAAGCCATCAAAACGAGTCTGAAGGACGTGGAGGTGGCGCGCCTGTCGGGAATGCCGGAGGCCGGAGAGCCGCTCCACGCGGTTTTCGGCAGTCTGACCGAGCAGGAATATCAGGGCCATCTGCGTCGGATCATCGTCGCTTATGCCCAGGTGGTTACTTTCGACACGGACAATCCCGTGCCCTTGTTTTCCGATTCCGAGGTGCTCGAGTTTGCCCGCATTCTGGCTGCGGAAATGCCGGGCCTGAAGCCCGATCAGCGGCTGGAATTCAAATTCAAGGAGCGTGAAAAGCGGCTGGACGTGGTGATGGAAGTGTCCAAGGAGGGCGCCCTGGTGGTGTTTCGCTTCACTTCCCTGGCCAGGGATTTGGGCACCCTGGCCAACTGGCAGTTGCCCCGCAGCGACCGGGCCCTCCTGATGCCCCGGGCGGGACAGATATATCTCGAGCACGGCGACTCCGTGGTGCTCAAGGAGCCCGTCCGGCGCACCGTCACGCAGGCGGTGATTCTCGAGCAGGACAAACTCAACCTGATCGAAAAAGCACGGCGGGAGGAGGTGATCGGGGAGGAGGAGGCGGAAAACCTGAAGGTCATCGCACACACCTCCAGCGGCGTCGGTTTGCAGGCCTTCGAAAAGTTTCTGGAAAAGCGGAAAGCGTTGCAGCTGTCGGTCAGGCGCAATCAACTGACCCAGGCCCAGTTTCAGGCCCGCCTGGGGCGGCTGATGGCCGAGATACAATA
>CBDUSX010000037.1:0-16063 GCA_965369935.1 uncultured bacterium | reverse complement strand
GGGCTGATGCACTCCAACATCGGCGCCTGCGGCTTCTTCGCGGCCACCTCCGGCTCCAGCGTGGCCACCGCGGCCACCATCGGCACCGTCGCCCTGCCCCAGGCGGAGCGCTACAAGTACAACGAGCGCCTGTTCGTGGGCACCCTGGCCGCGGGCGGCACCCTGGGCATCCTGGTGCCGCCGTCCATCAACCTGATCATATACGGCCTGCTCACCGACACCTCCGTGCCCCAGCTTTACCTGGCGGGATTCATCCCTGGCCTGTTGCTGTCCAGCCTGTTCATGGCCACGGTGATCGCGGCGTGCCTGTACAATAAGTCCTGGGGCGGCACGCCGGTCGACACCAACTGGGAAAAGCGCTTCCAGAGTCTGTGGCATTTGATCCCGCCCTTTTCTATATTCTTGCTGGTGATCGGCTCCATCTATGCGGGCGTGGCCACCCCCACCGAAGCGGCATCCCTGGGCGTGGTGGGCGCCCTCATTCTGGCCGCGTTTTTCAAGTCGCTGAACATCAAAATGCTGCGCGAGGCGGTGGAAGGCACCATGCGCACCACGGCCATGGTGATGCTGATCATCCTGGCCGCGATCTTCCTCAACTTCGTGCTGGCGGCCATCGGCCTGACGCAGTTGCTGACCTCCTACATCGACGGCCTGGGCCTGGGGCCCACGGCCACCATGATCGTGATCATCATCTTCTACATCATCCTGGGCTGCTTCATGGAGACTTTTTCCATGCTGCTCACCACCACGCCCCTGATTTCGCCCATCGTGTTCGCCATGGGCTTCGATCCGGTGTGGTGGGGGATTTTGCTGACCGTGCTGCTGGAGGCCGCGTTGATCACGCCGCCCATCGGGGTGAACCTGTACGTGGTGCAGGGGGTGCGCGGCAAGGGATCCATGAACGACGTGATGATCGGCTCCCTGCCGTTCGTGATCACGATGTTCGTGATGGTGATACTGCTGATGCTCTTTCCCCAGATCGCCCTGTGGCTGCCCCAGTTGTTCTTCTAGGGTTCTTCCAGGGCGGCACGATGGCCCCCCGCCCGCGCCTGCTCCGGGCTTCCCGCGCGGCGGAACTCCGGGTGTCCCGGCCCGGATTCTTTTACATTCACGGCAAATTAAATTAGGGTGCGGGTATCCCGCGAGCAGCCACTGATCTCCGGCGGGTATGCGTGGACGCACTTGGCGCCCCGGCGGCCTGATGGGCAGGAGGGAGGCGGCTGCAACCGGGGAGAACGGATTATGGGTGGTTGTTTGCGCACCTTAATCGCTCCATCACGAGGGACAATATGAACCTGCTTAAAGCATTCGTGCTGGCCGCGGTGGCATTGACCGTGCCCCTTGCCGCCTTTGCCATCGGCTGCGCGGAACTGAGCTCGGACGCCAAGATCAAGGCATTCATCAGGAAATCGAACAATTCAAATCCCATGTTCAGAGACAACACCAGCGTGATGCTGGATCTGAGCCCTTGCGAGGGGGCGGACTGCCAGAACAAACGAAAACGGGCGCGCTTGAAGGAGACGGTGTATTCCGTGAAAATGAAGGAACGGAATCGCGTATTCTTCGTGCGGGGACCCAATGCCATGCAGTGCATGGTTGAGCGCGGGAAGCGGCAGTTCTGGTGTTCGCGGTGCGGCTGGAGCTCGAATGAGCAATGCAGAAGCTACAAGGTTTCGGAGAGCTCCACCGTCGTCCGGGGCACCAATATTGACCGCAGTGACATGGAGCAGATCCTCGACAACAATCACAAATCGAAATGTTTCAATCTGAAAAAGCAGCCCAAATTCCTCAAAATTGTCACGGAAAAAACAGGCGGGGACTCGCCCTACGATAAAATTATCAGCTTTTACCAGAAGAAGAAGAAGTATGTGGTCACGGTGAATTTGTTCTCGAAAAAGATTCTGAGAAAGGTTTATCGGTTCTTTCCCAAGTACCACGTAAAAATTGACGGCAACTGGATCGCGACGGTGGTGCGCGTCAGAACGACGCAGGGCAAGGAAAAGTCCTATCTTTTTGAGACACTCGTTAGCGTAAACCGGGACCAGGACGGGAAGTACATGTTGTACACTGAGCTTAAAAAAGACCCGCGCCTGAGTTCGGCGAATGTCAATTTCTTGTTCAATACGGAATAGGTGGTCATGTCAGCGAAACCGGCGACGTTATTCCTTGCGCTGGCCTTTTCCCTATGTCTCGGTCAGTCGAATTTTCTCACCCCGCGATACGCGTCCGGGCAGGACAATGAGCCGGGCGCCGAAGCAGGCTCGCCCCTGGAGCAGTCCCTGGAATCGGGAGAGGATCCGCTGGCCAAGGAACAGCCTTCGGAAAAGCCGGAGCCGCGGGGCGAGGGCAAGCTGTTCGGCCTGGATTTGTTCAGCGACGCCGACGATCTGGAGCCCGGAGACAAGGAGTTCCGGGCGAACCTGAGCTTCTTTCACAAGTACAAGCTGCTGGGCGGGTTCAACTCCAACCGGGGGATTTTCTCCATTGAGACGGGGCGGGACGAGTTGAAGGAATTCAGGTTCGTTACCACCTATGAGCAGATTATCCGCATTCCGACCTCGAAGCAGAGCTTCGACTTCGTCAGATTCTCCATCAACTTCATCCGCAGCTACGACACGGTAAGCAATCGCTTCTTCGACGATCAGGTGTTCTTCCGGGAAATGTACATTAATTTCCGCAGGGGCGCCCATCAGCTCAGGGCGGGCCCGCAGATATTCCGGCTGGGAAACGTGGATTTCGACCGCCCGATAGACCAGCTGCACACCACCAATCTGCGGGCGCTGTTGACCCTGGACCCGGAGGATTCAAAGCAGGCGCTGCCGGCCTTTAAGTACAACTGGTTCGGCACGGACAAAATTCTTACCTTGTACTGGGTGCCCCTCGAGCAGAAAACCCTGGGCCGGGATTTCACCGACTTCCGCGACGAGGTAAACCGGCGGGACGCCGGCGAGGAACCGGAGTCGGACTCCAGCCTGCGGGATTATTCGGGCATTCAATTCGAATGGACGGGCACCTCGGTGGATTTCCGGCTGGGGGCCTTTCACTGGTTTGACGCCGACAACAACATCAAGTTCCGGTTCGACAGTAACTTGGACAATGCGACGGGCGTCACGGGTCTGGAGTTTGCCCAGACGTTTTCAGAGAAGGAATCGGGGGTGAATTTCGTGACGATGGAACTGGACGCCACCATCGGCGAATTCGTCTGGAAAATCGATGCGGGCTGGTTCGACAGCAAGAATTTCATCAGCTTCTCGATACCCGACCCCATCGGAGAGCCGGACATCATCGAGGTGCGCACCATCGAGGCCCCCTATTTCGCCATGTCCACCTCACTGGAGCGGGCCTTCCCGATTTTTTTTCTGATGGGCATTTATTCCTTCCGGAACATAGAGAACGTCGAGCCGGATTCGCATATCCTGCTCTACGAGAACGAGGCGGCGCCCCTGACCGAATTGAGAGACCTGGAGAAGGAGCAGCTCACGGTGGTGATGTTCTGGAAGCTGCCGGCCGGGAATCGGCTGACCCTTGCGGCCTCGGAATCCGCTCCTTTTACGCAAAACACCTTCGTGGGCATGTGGAGTTGGGACCGGCCGCAGTTCGGGTCGGAGTGGTTCGTGCGGATGTTGCGCTTCAAGACGGAAAGACAGAAGGTCACGGGGAAGGAGTTCGTGTCCTCCCAGATATTTTTCGGCTATTCCAAGAAAATCGCGGGCCTTTAGTTCAACATGCCGGCGTGCGGGCGCGGGTGTGCCCGGCGACCGGCCGGGCAACATGATATCGCGGCGGGGGAAGCATGGCAGCACGGTTACGGCGCCCATGCGGGCTGATGCAAGGCATGTGGGCGCTCGCAGTGACTCAGGCCTGGTCTTGTGGACATGGCTAAGAAATGTTTCATATTTCTCGTCGGATATCCGTGGCTGATCGGCCTGATCGTCGTAGTGCTGAGCATTTTCTTTGCATTTCAGATCCAACGGAACCTGCTCGATCAGGGCCGCCTGGAGATTGACAGCAGCCTCAAGCCTTTCATCAGCCGCGGCTCGGGGGTCTACGAGGAGTTCAAGCGCATCCGCCGGGAGTTCGGCAACGAGGACGTGCTGGTGGTGGCGCTGCAGCCGTCCGAGGGCCATGGGCTCGATCTCGATTTTTTTCAGACGGTTGATTCCCTCACCAGGAAAATCCCCGCCCTGCATCCCCAATTGGAGAGCGTGGTCAGCCTGACCAACACGCCTCAGTTGTCGGGCACCTGCGCGGGCAAGTCCTACTTCCATCAGGTGGATGTGGGGGGTATCTGTGTCTCCGTGCTGGAAAAGTACGCGCATGAGCTGGCCTGTCTGCAGGGCCGGAAGGAAGCCCCGGCCCCCGCCGCGGGCAAGGCGGGCGGACCTTCCGAATCGGAGGACAATCTGGCCGCCAGCCTGAATGAGGACCCCGAAGAGCCGCCGCCCGCCCCCGGCTCCGCGGAGGAGGAGGCTGCCCTGGCCACATCCCTCGATGAGGACATGGACAAGCCGGAAGCTCCGGCCGCCGCCGCACCCGCGGAAGAGGGCGCCCCTGCGGCTACGGGGCTGATCTGCACCCCGGACATTTATCAGAAAACCGAAGGCCGGATTCGCGCGGAGGCCGAAGCGAAGGTAGCCCTGGCCCTGCGGAATCTGTCCACCGACCCGTTGATCCGCAAGGACCTCATCGCCGAGGACGGCCGCACCGGCGCCCTGCTGATCCAGTTGGGATCTGCCTCCGACTCGGGCGGCGACGCGCTGCAGGAAGCGCTGGCCCTTGCGTTCTCGCAGGCCACCACGCCGGAGTTGCGTATTGCCTATGCGGGGCAGTCCCGCCAGGCCTACGAGTCTTCCAGGCTGATTCTGCGCGACATCAAGGTCATCCTGCCGGTCAGCGTGGTGTTGATTATTCTGGTGCTGGCGTTTTTCTTCAAGAACGTGCAGGGCGTGGTGGTGCCGCTCACGATCGTGCTGACCGGCATTCTGTGGACCGCTGGAATTTTCGCCCTGCTGGGGGACGTGGTCAATGTGGTGACGATCGCCTGTCCGCCGATCCTGATCAGCGTGGGCAGCGCCTACGTGATATTTTTCATCAACCAGTACAACACCGAGGCCCAGGCTTCGGGCGTCAGCAAGCGGCAAGTCATCGAAAATACCATCGGCCGCGTCACCGTGCCGTTGGGCGTGACGGCGCTGACGACGGTGGCCGGCTTCGCCGCGCTGATGGTCAGCCCCATTCCCGCGATCCAGCAACTCGGCTTTTACGCCGGCGTGGGCGTCATCATCATCATCATTTTCGCCCTCACCCTGGCACCGGCGATGCTGCTGCTGTTCCCCATTCCCAAGGCCCTGCGCGAGGGCTCCAGAAACTGGCTGCTGGACAAATTCCTGGCTCGGCTGGCCGACCTGATGCGCAGCCGCTCCAAGGACGTCACCAAGGCCTGGATCGTGGTGGGCCTGGTGATGGGGATCGGCGCGTTCAGCGTGACCATTGACAGCACCTCCTCCAACTTCAAGGAGAGCGCGCCGATCATGCAGGACTTGCGGCTGATCGAGGACAACCTGGCGGGCACGGCCAGTCTGCGCATCGTCTTCCGGGCCGATCCTGCTTCGGACGGGCTGCTCACCGCCAAGATCATGTACGGCATCCGGGACCTCAAGCTCTGGCTGCTCGCAGACGGCGGCGACAGCGGGATTGATGGCATCGAGGGGCTGCGCATGGACAAGTTCTATTCCCCCGTCGAGTACCTGGATGTCTACCGCCAGGGGCTGGACGGGCTGACGGACGGGGAGGTGGAGCGGTTCTTCAAGACCCTCAAGGCGCGCGGCGGCCCCAATTTCCTCAGCAGAAACCAGCAGTTGCTACAAGTCACCGCCCGCATGAAAATCACCGGCTCCACCGCCTTTTTGCAGTTGCGGGAATTGCTGGACAAGAAAGTGCCCGAGTTCCTGCCCGGCCTGGAGGTCATCTACACCGGCGGCGGGGTGCTGCTCAGCGAGTCGGCGGACAACATCGCGCGGGGCCAGGTGCAGAGCGTGGGACTGGCCCTGGTGATCATCTTCGTGATCCTGTCCACCCTGTTTCTGTCCTGGAAGATGGGCATCGTGGCCCTGTATCCCAACCTGGTGGCCCTGGCCATCTTCTTCGGCACCCTGGGCTGGCTGGGCATTCCGATCGGGGTGACGATTTCGGTGATCGCCTCCATCGCTTTGGGAATCGGCGTGGACGACACGATCCATTTCCTGGCTCACTACAACGAGATCGTCAAAAAGACCCGCGACAAGCGCACCGCCTCCCAACTGGCTTTGAGACACGTGGCCAAGCCGATGGTGTTCACCACCACCGCCCTGGCCCTGGGCTTCGTCGTGTTCGTGCTGTCGGACATGGAGTCCCAGGTTCTCTTCGGCGCGCTGCTGGCCTACACCCTCTGCGCCTGTCTGGCCACCGACGTGACCTTCCTGCCCTCGGTGGTGATGGAGACCAAGCTGATTACCGTGTGGGACTATCTGGGGTTGAAGTTCAACAAGGAATTCGTGCAGGGCATCGGCCTGTTCCACAACATGAAGGTGCGCGAAGCCAAGATCGCCACCCTGATGGCCTACACCCAGGAGCTGGAGGAGGGGGAGATCCTGTTCAACGCGGGCGAGGTGGGCGCCGAGCTGTTCGTGGTGCTGGAAGGCAAGGTCGGCATCTACCTGGAGGACAATCAAAACGGCAGGCGCACCGATCTGGCCCAGCTGGGCAAGGGCCTCACCTTCGGGGAGATGGGGCTGTTCCGCAGATGCACCCGCATGGCCTCGGTGCAGGCGTTGGAGGCGACCAAGCTGCTGGTGATATCCGAAGACACGCTGATCCGGTTGCAGCAACGTTATCCCAAAATCGCCGCCATCCTGTTCCTCAATCTCTCCCGCAGTCTCACCGACGCCATCCGCAACATTGACAACCGCATCGCCGGGCAGGTCTTCCAGGATGGGGAGGTCGGGGGAATCACGGATCTCTCCGCGGTGACCGGCACGGACGAGGAAGGCGGGCCGAAATTCACCAGCATCTTCCAGAACATGGCCGATGCGGAACGGGCGCGCTTTGTGCAAATCTGCGGCACGGAGCATTTCCGGCGCGGCTCTACGGTGTTCACCACCGGCGAGGAAGGCGACTACTTGCTGATCGTCACCCAGGGGAGATTCAGCGTACACATTGAAAAGGACGGGGCGGAAATGGTCATCGCGGAAATCGGCGAGTTGGACCTGATAGGGGAGATGGCCATGCTCTCCGAAGACAAAATCCGCCACGCCACCGTCAAGGCCATGGTGGATTCCCAGGCCCTGTACCTGGACGAACAAACCTTGATCCGGATCGTATACAAGAACAAGCGGTTGGCCGCCCAGTTCACCCACAACATGGTGTGCATGCTCTCCGACCGGCTGGAATCCACCAACATCAAGCTGCAAGTCCTGACTTGATCCCGCCCCTCGAATCCGCGGCAGACTCCCTCCATTCGCCCCGCGCCGGCGCGCGCCCGGCATGTGCCGTGTGCGTGGAGTGTGTGCTTCCGGGCCTCCGCCCCATGGGGGCCTCCGCCTTTGAGGGAAGCGGCCTTTCCGATTGCTCCCCAACCGGTATACTGGGCGCTGGTTTGCCATCGGGCGCACATTAACCTCCCTTCCGGATCGTCTCCATGAGCAAAGCCTCATCCCGCCGCGGGCACAGCCGCCGAAAAATGCTGGCCATGCTGGGTCTGGGCGGCGCCGCGGGCGTGCTGGCCCTGGCAGGCGCCTACCGGCCCGTGCGCAAGTGGTGGCGCCTGGACTGCCAGGACATGCCCGTGCGCCAGGGGCTGGGCTACGGGCCCTTGCGGCGCGACCCGCGGGGCATGCTGGATTTGCCGGCCGGGTTTTCCTACCGCGTCCTGTGCCGCAAGGGGGAGTTGATGGACGACGGCTTCCGCGTACCCGGCTCCGCCGATGGCGCCGCGGTATTCTCCATGCCCGGCGGCGGCTACCGGATCATCAGAAACCACGAGGTCTCCGCCTCCCAGGTGGCGCGCGGGCGCTACGAGGAAGACCGCGCCCCGCCTGTGCGCAACCTTTACGATACCGCATGCCGAGGGGGCACCATCACCCTGGTGCTCGACGATGATCTGCGGCTAAACAGGAAGTTCCTCAGCCTGACCGGCACGGACCGCAACTGCTCCGGCGGGCGCACCCCTTGGGAGAGCTGGCTGTCTTGCGAGGAATCCGCGGGCACGCCCGCCACTGCCGGGTATTACACCCGGCGGCACGGGTACGTGTTCGAAGTGTTCGCCGCCGCCGACGGCCTGACCGTGCCCCAACCCCTCAAGGCGATGGGCCGCTTTGTCCATGAGGCCGTGGCCCTCAATCCCGCGGGGAACGAGGTTTATCAGACCGAAGACCAGGGAGACGGATGCTTCTACAAGTTCATCCCCCGCCGGCCCGGCGATCTCTCCAACGGCAGGCTCTTCGCCCTCCGTATCAAAGGCCGGCCCGGAGCGGTCACGGCCAATCAGGGCGCGGAGCCGGCGCAAAGGATTCCCGTGGGCCGGCCCCTGCCCGCGGACTGGGTGGAGTTGCAAAAGCCCGATCCCGAGCGCGACACCCTGCGCCTGACGGCCCGCTCCCTCGGGGCCGCCACCTTCGCCCGCGGCGAAGGCGCCACCTGGGCCAGTGGCGGGACGGCGTTTGCCGCCACCAGCGGAGGGCCGCAGGGGCTGGGACAAATCTGGCATTACAGGTCCACCGGCGGGGAGGAGGGAGAGCTGACCCTGCTCGCAGAGGCGAAAGACGAATGCGAGTTCAACATGCCGGACAATATGGCCACCTTTCCCACCGGCGACATTGTGCTGGCGGAGGACAACAACCGCTACACCCGGCTGATCGGCCTCACGCCGGCGGGCGAAGCCTACCCGTTCGCCTACTATCAACACGCCACCAAGGAAGAGATGGCCGGCATCGCCTTCGCCCCCGGCGGCCGGTTTATGGTGGTCAACGCCTATCAAATCGGGTTAACTTTTCTGGTGACCGGGCCGTTCGCCGGAAACGCTTGACGCCGCCCGCCCGCGCGGTGGAAATCCTCTGAATCACACCCTATGAGCCTGCAAGACTACGTTCCACGGCGCATCCGGTTCGCCATCGCCGTGATCCTTTTCAATCTGCTTTTGTATTGCGCCTTCCGGATCGTCTTTCTGGCCATGTTCGCGTCCCAGTCCTCTCCCCTGGACTGGGACATGCTGCTGCGGGCTTTTTACATCGGGCTCAAGTTCGATCTGCGGCTGGCGGTGCTGGTGGTGCTGCCGATGCTGCTGCTGTCGTGGTTGCCCGGGCTGAGCCTGGTACGCTCGCGGCTGGAGCGGGGGCTGTGGCTGGGCTATCTGATCGCCGCCGCGGTGTCGGTGGTGTGGGTGTACATAATCGATTTGGGCCATTACGGGTACCTGCAAAGCCGGCTCAACGCGACCGTGCTCCAGTTGCTCGAGTCTACGGACATTTCCCTGGAGATGATCTGGCAGAGCTATCCCGTCGTCTGGGCCACCCTGGGCGTGATCCTGCTGGCCGTGGGTTACGGCTGGCTGCTAAGCCGCCTGGCGCGCTGGACCATGGACCGGCCGGGACGGGCGGTGGGCTGGCTGCGCAAGGGGCTGGTGAGCGCCCTGTTCGCCGGCGCGCTGCTGCTCGCGCTGTACGGGAAGCTGGCCTACTATCCCCTGCGCTGGAGCGAGGCGTTTTTCACCCCCCATCCCCTGGCCACCGCCCTTGCGCTGAACCCGGTGCTGTATTTCTTCGACACCCTGAAAAGCCCGAAGCTCGACTTCAGCGAGCGGGAAGCACGGAAATACTACGCCGCGGTGGCGGACTACCTGGGCGTTCAGGAGCCCGATGCGCAGGCCCTGCGCTTCGAGCGCAGGGTCGCTCCGGCGGTGCCCCTGCCCGGCGATCCCAACGTGGTGTTGATCTTCCTGGAGTCCTTTTCCGCCTACAAGGTGGGGGTGATGGGCAACCCGCTGAATTCCACCCCCAACTTCGACGCCCTGGCCGGGGAGGGCTGGCTGTTCAGGAACTTCTTCGTGCCCAGCACCGGCACGGCGCGCTCCATCTTCACCGCCCTGTTCGGCATTCCCGACGTCAACCTCGGCAGCACCTCATCCCGCAATCCACTGGTGGTGGAGCAGCACACCATCATCAATTCGTTCAAGGGCTACGACAAATTGTACTTCATCGGGGGCAGCGCCAACTGGGGCAACATCCGCGGCGTGCTCTCCTACAACATTCCGGAGCTGAAGATTTACGAGGAGGGGGACTACGACTCCCCGCGGGCGGACGTGTGGGGCATCACGGACCTGCACCTGTTCGGTGAGGCCAACAAGGTGCTGGCCGCCCGGAAGGGCGGGCCGTTTTTCGCCGTCATCCAGACCGCCGGCAACCACCGCCCCTACACCATCCCGGAAGAGAACGCGGGCTACCAGTGGCTGGACCCCGGGGCGGACGGCTTGCAGGGGAAGGGCTTCATCTCCGTGCAGGAGTTCAACGCCTTCCGCTATCTGGATCACAGCCTGGGCCATTACATGCGCCTTGCGCGCAGGGAGGCCTACTTCAACAACACGGTGTTCGTGATTTTCGGGGACCACGGCGTGCCGGGCTACGCGGACCATCTGCCGCCCGGCTTCGGCAAGCACCAGCTGACCCAGCATCAGGTGCCCCTGCTGATCTACGGCCCAGGGGTGATCAAGGGCAGCCGCACGATCGAGGCGGTGACCAGCGAACTGGACGTGATGCCCACCGTGGCGGGGCTGATCGGAAAGCCCTACCTCAACACCACCCTGGGGCGGGACGCCCTGGGCCTCGTCCCCGGCGACCGGCGCGGGGCGTTCATCCTCATCCCCTACCTCAACCCCGCGCCCATCGGGCTGGTGGATAAGGAGTTTTACTTCGTCATCGGCAGCGACGGCCGGGAGCAACTGTATCGCTACCGCTCCTCAGAGCCGGAGCGCGACGTGCAGGACGCCTATCCGGAGCGGGCGCGCGAGATGGCCCACCTGACCCGCGGGCTCTTCGAAACCGCCCGCTACATGCTGTTCAACAACAGCCGCCGGAGCGAAGCGCGCTAAGCGCCCCTAGTCCGCGGGCAGGCCTGCCAGGAAGGCGTCCATGGCCTCGTTGAAGGCGGCGGGCTGGTCAACGTTGGGGGCGTGGCCGGCGGCGGGGATGACCACCTTCTGTGCTCCGGCGATCCTGCCGGCCATGTAGTCCGTGGCTGCCAGAAACCGTGTGTCCTCCGCGCCCACCACCACCAAAGTGGGCACCGCGACCCCCTCCAACGAGACGATGATGCGCGAGTCGTGCTGGGTCAGCATGCCCCGCGCGGCCCGGGCCAGCCCGTCGGCGGAGCGGTGCAGGGTCGTCTTCACCTCGGTGCTGCCGCCCAGGGCGGCCAGTCCCCCGGCCTCGAGGTTGGCGGCGCGCTCCTCGCTCCGGAGGTTCCAGGCCTCGCGGGCCTCATCCTTTTTGAAGCCGGGGCCGGTGTCTATCAGCATCAGCGCCCGCACCATGCGCGGGTGGGCGATGTTGAAGGCCAGGGTGGAATAGCCCCCCAGGGAATGGCCTCCGATGACGGCGCGCTCCACCCCGCATTGGGCCAGCAGGGCGGCCATGTCCGCCACCGTGTGGGCCTCGGAATAGGCCTCCTGCGCCTCCGGATAGTCGCTCTGGCCGTGGCCCCGCATGTCCCAAACGATCAGGCGGCAGCGATCCTTGAAAGCCGCCACCTGGCCCTCCCACATGGCCGAGGTGGCTCCGTAGCCGTGGGTCAACAGCAAGGCGGGCCCCTGCCCGTGGGCCTCGTAGTATAGCCGTACGCCTTCCCGTTCAAGATGGGGCATGGGAACCTCCTTCCGTATTGGGCTGGTTACCCCTGCCCCGCGCTTCCGTCCAGGAAGGCCAGCGCCGCCTCGCCCACCGCTTCCGGGGCGTCCAGGTGCGCCAGGTGTCCGGCGCCGGGGATGATGCTTACCTCGGTGTCGCCGGGAATGGCCGCGGCGAACCGCTCGGCATAGGTGGGGGCGATGACCTTGTCCTCCCCACCCCACAGCAGCAGGGTGGGCTGGGTGATGCGGTGCAGGCGCTTGTTCAGCCGGGTGTTGCACAGGGGCCACAGCATGCGCGCCGCGGCCTCCGCCGCCCGGATTTGCTCGATGCGCCATTCCGCCTCGTCGGCGCCCTTTGGGGCTTGGCTGAGCGCGACGTAATTCTCCGGATTGGCGCAGAGCATGCCGGGCAGGTCCTTCGGCGAAAGGGTGAACACGTCGTAGACCGGCTCGGCCTCGTCGAACAGCCCCAGGGGCCCCACCAGCACCAGCCGCCGCACCATGGGCCGCCACAGCGCCGCCACCTCCGCCGCCAGGGCGCCGCCCACGGAGACGCCCATCAGGTCCGCCCCGTCCAGCCCGGCCCCCTCGAGCAGTTCATGGGCCGCCACCACCCAGTCCAGTTGGGAGTCCAGCAGGTCGTGGCCCAGGGCGCCCGGATAGCCCGGCAGGGACGGCGCGATCACCCGCCGTCCCTCGGCCAGCTTGTCCAGCAGGGGAGGCCATGCCTGCAGGCCCCCCAACCCGGCCAGAAAGCCCAGGGGCTCCCCTTCGCCTTTTTCCCAGACGCGGCAGGGCCGCCCGTTGACCTCGACCGTCCGTTCTTTCAGGTCTTTCATCCGGTGCGCGCCTGCCCGCCATCGCCCTGCGTGCTATCCTCCTGCCTGCTGCTTCCATGCAGTGGCATGCGGTTTTCCCTGGCCATGGGCTTGGGCCACCAGTGGTTTTCCCACTGGTCTTCGAACATGCCCGTCACCTGGGGCAGCACCTTTTCGGCGAAGAGCTTGGTGTTGTACTTGGCAAGCTCGCTGGACATGTTGCCGAACTGCATCAGCAGCATCAAATGCCCCACGTTGAGCTTGGTGGCCACCTCACGCACCTGCTCGGCCACCTCGTCCGGGCTGCCGATCAGGACGTAGCCCCGCTCGACGATGTCGTCCCAGGTGCGCGCCATGTCCTTGATGCCGGCCCGCTCCACCACCTGGGAAATCTGGGACTTCACCTTGGCGCGCATGGTGGCCTCACTGGTGTAGCCGGGCGGGCTGGCGAAGCGCGGATCCACGCACAGGCAGCGGTCGTAGAAATACTCCGCCGGCTCCCGGTACAGCTTTTCCGCCTCCGCGCGGGTTTCCGCCACCCCGATGAATTGCAGAAATCCGGCGCGGTAGGGGTTGGGCTCCTTGCCCAGGCGTTTCATCTCGTCCCAGAAGCCTTTCATGGTGGCCTCGCCCGCCTTGTAGCCGAAGTAAGACAGGTAGGAGTACACGTAGTCCTTTTCCGCGCACCATTGCCACGTTTCCACCGAGCCGCCGCCGGGAATCCACACCGGCGGGTGGGGTTTCTGCACCGGGCGGGGCCAGATGTTCACGTAGCGGGCCTGATTGTAGCGCCCGTTGAAGGCGAAGGTTTCCGGCGTCGTCCATGCCTTCATCACCAGGTCGTGGGCTTCCAGGTAGCGCTCGCGCAGCATGCTGGGGTTCTGGCCGAAGGCGAAGCAGGTGTCCATGGGCGTGCCCACGGGAAAGCCGGCGATCAGCCGCCCGCCGGAGATGCAATCCAGCATGGCCATCTCCTCGGCCACCCGGATGGGCGGATTGTACAGCGCCAGGGAATTGCCCATTACGCAGATGGCCGCCTCCGGAGTGCGCCGGGACAGGGCCGCCGCGATCAGGTTGGGCGAGGGCATCAGCCCGTATCCGTTGGAGTGGTGCTCGTTCACGCAGATGCCGTCGAACCCGCAATCCGCCGCGAACTCGAGCTCGTCCATGAACTCGTTGTACATCACGTGGGCGCGCTCCGGATCGAACAGGCGGGAATCAATGTCCACCCAGATCGAGGGATGGTGCTCCCGGAAATCCTCCGGAAGTTCCTTGTAGGGCATCAGATGGAACCAGAGCAGCTTCATGGGACTGTCTCCTTTTCCCCAATATGCCACGGCCCTGCGGGAAACCCGGTCCCGCGGGAAACCCGGGCCGTGAATCATGGAAACTTGCCGCAGGCGCGTGCAAAATACCGGCTTGATTCATACCACGATTGACCCCGTTTTCAACCGCTCCCGTTCCACTGCGGCCGGAAACCCGGCGGAGGTGCATCGCAGTGGACTCAGGCGCTTGGTAGCCACGGATGGACGGGCGGGGACGCCCGCCTGTTGGGGAAGCACCCCCAAAGGAGCGTGCGGTGGGGCGGGCGTCCCCGCCCGCCTTACGTGGGACAGGAAACACTGGCCGGACACAGCCGGGTTCCCTTGGATGGGGTTCCCTTGGATGGGATTCCCTTGGATGGGATTCCATTCGAAAGACTGAGATTGTAGCAGAGATTTGGCGGGCGGGACGCCCGCCCCACCATTCCTTACCCCCATCCTGCATCAAACCCGATGGGACGGGCACGGCTGTGCGCCAAGTGCCCACGCCGCCCGCAAATTACGGCAAAGGAGTTATACAATGCCGGGAGCCCGGCGGAGGTGCGCCGCGCGGCGGGATATGTTATTCCTCCCAGGCGTGGCGGCGGAGCGTGCGGTGGAGAGTGCGCCTCATCCGACGTGCTCCCTTTATCAATCCAACCAAGGATACTCCCTGTGCCGCTCGATCCGGAAATGAAGGGCGTGCTGGACCTGATCGCCTCCCGCGGCGTGCCCGCCCACTACGAGCTTTCGCCGGAAGAGGCGCGCGCGAACATGGAAAAGGCCCGCGCCTTCTTCGGCGGGGAGGAGGTGGCACTGCCGCGGGTGGAAGACCGCGGCCTGCCCGGCCCGGCGGGGGAGATTCCGATCCGCGTTTACAGGCCTTCCACGGAGGGGCCGCTGCCGGTGTGCGTCTTTTTCCATGGCGGGGGCTGGGTGATGGGCAGTCTGGACACCCACGACGGCGCATGCCGCAGGCTGGCCAGGCACTCAGGGTGTCTGGTGATTTCCGTGGACTACCGCCTGGCGCCGGAGCACAAGTTCCCCGCGCCCGTGGACGACTGCATCGCCGCCCTGGAATGGATCGCCGGCCACGCGGAGGAACTGGGCGCGGACCCGGCGCGCCTGGCCGTGGGGGGCGACAGCGCGGGGGGCAACCTGGCCGCCGTGCTGGCCCAGGTGGCGCGGGACAAGGGCGGCCCGCCCGTCAAATTCCAACTGCTGCTCTACCCGCCCACCACCGTGGACTACGCCGCCCCCTCCATGAAAGAAAACGCCGAGGGCTATCTGCTGACCGTGCAGGGCATGACCTGGTTCTTCAACCACTACCTCAACGGCTCCGCCGAGGCGGAAAGCGCCCTGGTCTCGCCCCTCAAGGCGGAGAGCCTGGCCGGCCTGCCCCCTGCGCACGTGGTGACCTGCGCCTACGACCCCCTGCGCGACGAGGGCGAGGCCTATGCGGAGCGCCTGCGGGAGGCCGGCGTGCCCACCACCCTGACGCGCTACGAGGATATGATCCACGGCTTCCTCACCTTCACCTCCACCCGCCGCGCCAACACCCTGATCGAGGAAATCGCCGCCGCGCTGAAGGAAGGGTTGGGTTGATGGGCGGAGGTCGGGGGGCTTTGCCCCCTGACAACCCCCAGCAGGGGCCTCGGCCCCTGCACCCCTTCTTTGCCGGTTTTGGCTTCCAGCCAAATCCGGCACTTGAAAGGGGGGCGCGGGGGGGCTTGCTCCCCCGCCCGCCGTATTCCTGTCCCCACCTCGGTATTTGTTACCCGCTCCGCCGTGGTTTACAGGGCCGGGCGAAATGTGGTTGGCTTGCCCGATCATATCTTCAACATCAGGAAATCCGTTATCGGGAAAGGCAACCATGGCCGAATACAAGAAATGGATCCCCGTCCCCACGCCGGAGACGCAGCATTACTGGGACGGCGCCAAGGCGGGGGAGTTGCGCCTGCAGCGCTGCAAGGACTGCGGCAAGACTTATTTTCCACCCCGCCCCTTCTGCCCCGCATGCGCCTCGCGCTCGGTGGAGGTGTTCAAGGCGACGGGCAAAGGCACGCTCT